>CABQMM010000211.1 GCA_902465215.1 uncultured Bacillota bacterium | reverse complement strand
TATTCTGGAGCTTGCCAATCCCGATTCCTACACGGGGCGGGTCGCCTGTGTCATGTCCGGCGGCTGCGAAACCGTCATCTATGTTTTAGCGCTGTATTTCGGCGTCACCAAAGCAAAAAAATTGAGGCACGCCCTTGCGGGCGGTCTCATCGGCTACATGACCGGAATCATCGTTTCGCTTGTCATCTGCAATTATATTTAGTACGAAGCGGTCGTATTCTAAAGATAACAGCTTCTCAGTTCCTCTGTATAGCTGCCGTCCTCCTTGTATACATATAGCGGGTCCAAAAGCCGCAGCTCCCTGCCGCCGCCTTTGACGCAATGCACCAGAATAATATTTGGTGCCTTTTCCACATTCGGACTTACGAAGCAGAGGCGCTTCGGCTCCAATCCGTACTGTCGCGCGAAGCAGCAAATATCCGCAAGCCTTGATGGTCTGTGAACCATGAACAGGTCGCCTCTCGGCTTTAAAAGCGCTGCGGCACATGCAAAAAAGTCCGCAAGCCCTGCACTCGTCTCATGTCTTGCAATCGCCTTTGCGCTGTTCGCATTCGTCAATCCGCCAAGATTAGGCATATACGGCGGATTCGTCGTAACGACATCTGTGCTTCCCTTTAAAAAGGCGAGCTTACCGTCTGCCGCCTCCTTCACATCGCTGTGAAAAAAGTGAATGCGTTCCTGCAGCTCGTTCATTTCCGCATTCCGACATGCTCTCTCATAAGATGCCTGCTGAAGCTCAACGCCTGCAATCCATTCTGCCTGCGTCTTATACGACAGGATCAGCGGAATAATTCCGGTTCCGGTTCCGAGGTCCACAATGCTTTTCGGTTTTCCCGACGCGTATTTCGCTGCGAAATCCGCTAAAATCACAGCATCGACCCCGTAGCAAAATTCCTCCGGTTCCTGTATTAACTTCAATCCGCCAAAGCCGATATCATCCATTCTCTCTGCCATCCGTCAATCCTTAATAAGTTCTTCCATTTCCTTCATGGTTTCTGCATCCATGCCTTCGAAGATGTTTGCGCTTTCCTTTTTATCCCTGCGATCCTTATGACGCTCCACACGCTTGATTTCTTCTTTCCTATAGGTATAAATGTCCGGCGTAAGTTTTTCCTCGCCGTCGTCATTTTTATCCTTTTCCATGAAAAGTCTGACTCTGATCTTGTTTTCGAGGACATTTGTCTCCACAACTCTTGCCATGCCGTCCGGCGTCTTGATTTTCTCACCGATGTCCGGAATGCCCCTGCGCAGTTCCATGTAAATGTCGTTTTCATATTTCAGACAGCACATCAGTCTGCCGCAGATTCCTGAAATTTTCGCAGGATTCAGTGACAGATTCTGCACCTTTGCCATTTTGATGGATACCGGTTCGAAGTCTGACAGCCAGCTGTGACAGCAAAGCGCTCTGCCGCAGCTTCCGATTCCGCCCATCATCTTCGCTTCGTCTCTGACGCCAATCTGACGCAGTTCGATACGCATTTTGAATACAGCCGCCAAATCCTTTACCAGCTCTCTGAAGTCCACTCGGCCGTCAGCGGTGAAATAGAAAATGATTTTACTGTTGTCAAAAGTATATTCTACATCGATGAGCTTCATCACCAGTCCGTGTTTGTCGACCTTTTCCTGACAAAGCCGCATCGCCTTTTCTTTCTTTTTTACATTTTCAAGGTGTCTCTTGTAGTCGTCACCATCCGCAATCCGCACAATCTTTTTCAGCGGCGCCACGATTTCCTTTTCGCAAACCTCCGAAGGCTCCATCGCAACCGTTCCGAACTCCATTCCGCGAGCCGTCTCAACGATGACATTATCACCGATTTTCAGCTCAAAATTATCCGGGTCAAAATAATATACCTTTCCTGCGGTCTTAAATCTGACCCCTGTTACTTTAACCATATATTCCTCCAATTTTTATAATCATATTCTTTATCGCATAGTTATAATTTACATTCGCAATTAAATCTCTGCGCGCTTCTTCAATCCAGTCAATGTAGGAAAACACATCTTCGCTCTTAACGAGCCTTCCCCGCGGGTCTCCTCCCAAAAGAAAGTCCCGGTAGATTTTTTCCATTCCGTCCAAAATCCGATAAGCGTCATCCCTATTTTTCATGTATTTTGTCAAGATCTGCTTGAGATAGAAAAACTTTTCGTTTTCCAGCAAAGCCTCCACAAGCGCATTCGCTGCCTCCGTGCTCTCCGTTTCTTCCGCTCCGCCGCTGAGCCTGTACGCAATGCAGCGCGACCGAATCGTCGGGAGGAGAGTTTCCTTATTATCGCTCAAAAGCAAAAGAATCGTATTTCCCTGCGGCTCTTCCAAGGTTTTCAGCAGCCTGTTCTGCGCCCGAACCGTCATCGTATCTGCGTCGGCGATAATTGCCATATTGCGTTCGCCAATCGGCTTGGTTTTCAGCTGCTCCTGCAAAAGCGAAATGTCCTTGTCCTTAACCGAAAGTCCGTCTGCCTGCACCAGATGAAGGTCCTCACAGTTATCATGGTCGATTTTGCGGCAGGACACACACTGCCCGCAGCCGATTCCCGGATTCTCCC
The DNA here is from genome assembly GCA_902465215.1 of uncultured Bacillota bacterium. Taxonomy (GTDB): domain Bacteria; phylum Bacillota; class Clostridia; order Peptostreptococcales; family Anaerovoracaceae; genus CAG-238. The sequence continues at coordinate 1,104 of CABQMM010000211.1, read as the reverse complement.
TGCAGTTTATTGCCTTCAAAAAATCCTTCGCGAAACCCATCTTATCGCTCTGCGTATCGCCTTCAATGATATATGCATGAGAAATATTACCTGTACGAATGGCTGTCGAAATGCGTTTTATTAACTTTTCGTCCTCTTTTCGCTCCGCAAAACCCACGTGCCTGCCCTCTTGCTTTCGTATTTTACAGCTGTCGGTCTTTCAGCAGTTCCTCCAGCTTTTCGTAAATCGCCTTTTTTACTTCTTCAATGCTTCCCGAAGCGTCGATTCCGAAAATCCTCTCGGGATGCTTTTTCTCAAGCTCCAAATATCCCCGGTAAACCTCCATATGGAAAGCTTCCTTTTCCGCCTCCAGTCTGTCCTGAAGTTCTTCTTTGATTCTATGCTTGCCGACTCTCGGATCCAGCTTCAGCAAAAGCGTCAAATCCGGAATGCAGCCTGCAATCGCGTAGCCGTTGATAATCGTCACAGGCTCGCCTAACCTGCGCCCATATCCCTGATACGCAATGCTCGAGTCCACAAAACGGTCGCAAAGCACAATCTTTCCTTCCGCAAGCGAAGGCCTGATGACCTCTGCCACATCCTGCGCGCGCGCCGCCGCATAAAGCATTGCCTCTGTCATATAATCCATTTCTTTGCAATTTTTGTCTAAGATAATTTCTCGGATTCTCTCCCCGATTGCCGTGCCGCCCGGCTCCCGCGTAAAAACAAAATCAATGCCCTTTGCCTTAAAAAAGTCCTTAATATTTTCAATTTGCGTGGATTTTCCCGACCCGTCCGGTCCTTCTATAGAAATGAAAATGCCTTTATCTCTCGGCTTCATCGCAATGCTCCTTTTTCTTTATCGGAATTTAATCGAATTTTATTTCAGCGTATTTTGTCTCTACCGGATTTCATCGACCAGTTTTTTCAAACAAAAATAAATCACAACCGTAAGCGGAATGCAGACCAAAACCGCCATACAAATCTTCGCAAATGTCATATTATCATCCCGCCTTTCTTTAAAATGCTTAACAGGATAAGTATAACATATTTATGCCGCGTTTTGAAGTCTTTTATCGTCAAAAAAGGCAGATGCCCTATGGTTGCTCTGCCTTCTGTAGTGC
>CABQMM010000210.1 GCA_902465215.1 uncultured Bacillota bacterium | reverse complement strand
TTCTTTGCTGCGATTGCCGCCGCAGTTCCAGCGGCCTGCCCTAAAACGCCGACAGTACCCATGACGCGGGATGTGCTGATACCAATGTGTGTTGCGCTGATATTTCTACCGGCAAACATCAGGTTATCAATGTTTTTGGAGTAAAGGCAGCGATACGGAATACCGTATGGCTCGGAAAGACGGCGTTTCTGGAGATGTGAGCCAAGCTCGCCTTCTGTATAGAAGCCCATCGGAAGGTGATTGTCAATCTGCCATCCGCCATACGCAATGGTATCTTCAAACACCGGACAATTTTCAACGTCGTTCTGTGTTAGCGTATAATCACCGACATATCTGCGGCTTTCTCTCTTGCCCGGCAGGAAACCGACCCATTCAAGCTCCCAGTTCTCTGCGCCGTGGTCGCCCCAGTTCTTGATGTGATCCCATGCACCAAACGCGATTTTCAGCAGTTCATCCCGCACATCTTCTGTATCCGCAATACTGTCTCCCATGCCGCCCAATTCGATCCAGTAGAAATTCGTATTGATTGCCCGGATGTTGTGCGGCTTGTTATACATCTCTTCATCTGTTTTATAGGTGTATGCCCACTTCGGCGGCGTATATTTAACGGGATGATCTGTTTCTCTCGCCTGAATCAGAAGACTCATGCCCATCGTGTGACTATCCGCTTTTTCAAGGCCAAATTCTTCGCCAAACTCCGCCTTGCTTTCCCGGCCAACCCGGAAGTCCGCGCCCGTCAGTGGTGCGAGGATACTGTCTCCAGAGCAGTCTACAAAAATCTTTGCCCTTACAGTGTGCCAAGTATATGTCGTCAGCTGAAATCCTGCTACCGAAACAATATGGCTTCCATCCATCTTAGCTTCACAGCACGAACAATTAAGCATCAGATCAATGTTTGGCTCAAACCGGATTTTTTCGTACAGCAGGCTGTCCCAAATGGAATAGTTACGCTTCGGATTTGAGTACATATTATCAAGAAGAAGTTCTTCCATGATACCGGTTTCCTGCAAATCTCTAACGCGCGTTCCTGCGCCTGAAATCCACATACGGATTTCAGAACTTGCGTTGCCGCCCAGCACAGGCCGGTCATGCATGAGGGCGACCTTTGTCCCGTTTCTGGCGGCTGCTATAGCGGTAAACATTCCGCCGATGCCGCCGCCGACAACGCAAATATCCACGTCGTGCACTTGTGTTTTGAGCTTGTCCATAAGCAAACACGCCCTTTCTTGACATTCGATTGATTTTTTCTTATAATCCCATTATACTCTCTTTTTTTCGAGCGATTATTGTCTTTGTGACCAAGAATTTATCGATTTGTGACATAACGAGGTGCCGTGAATGAATTCTTACCTTTTTGAACATCGGCAAAACCGATATTTGCCCGAGGAAAAGTCGCTTGCGGGGCTACTTTGCTGCACAAACAAGGCCGGATGGCATGATTGGTATATTGGAAGAAATATTCTGTTTTCTCATCGTATTACCGATTATAGTATAAATATCTTCCCAGAAAAATTGCACGCCCATGAATTCTATGAAATGGATATATACATTTCGGGGAAAATATCTTTTGTCTCTGGAAGCGAGGAAATCTTCCCGGAACGCAATGATATTTTAATCATACCGCCCGGCTGCACACATACAGCAAGGCTGCTTGAAGCCGGGCAGTATGAACGATATGTATTCTTAGGGCTGTCTGTTGCACCGCACGTTTTTTGCGAGAACAAGCCAAGTTGCAGGTACATTACCAGCGATGCACGCGCAGAGTTCTTTTATGCCTTTGAAAAATTAAAGCACACGCTCAGCGAAGAGACACCGGATGCCGGACTTCTTGCATACAGTTATATGCTTCAGATCCTATATCTCGTTGCAAACGGCAGCGCTGTAAACAGGAAAGGTATTGCGGCCGTTCCTCAAAATGTTTATGAGGTCAAGAATTATATCGATCACAATTTCCAGAGCATCGTAACTGTTACGGATGTCGCAAACCACTTCTTCTATAGCCGTGAATATGTGTCGCGGATTTTTAAGCAGTATTATAATATCAATATCTCGGAATATTTAACAATGCAGAAAATTGCCTTTGCAAAAGAACAACTGGAGAAGGGAAAGAGCATACAGTATGTAGCAGATTTATCAGGCTTCCGCAGTATGTCCTCTTTTGTCAATTCATTTAAGGCCTGCACGGGTACAACCCCGTCCAAATACAAACAGTCCGGCAAACCGGATCTTCACGAAAAGAACATATGAAAGTCCGACGGACAGCTGTATTCCAGCTGTCCGTCAAGCTGTTTATACCATTCTGTTTTCAATCCGTATCTGATGTTCCATTTACAGTAATTGAAACGGATCCCGTAATGTATGGGGCAGATAGCTCGATTGTTTCCGGCCGCAGATTTTCGTTTGCAATATCGAGTAAAATATCCTGCGCTGTTCCATTCATATTATTTCTACGGCCAAGGACGCTTCCTACTGTTCCGCCGTTGATGAAAATACGCGTATCCAGGCTGTTTCCATAATCGCCGACGGCATACAGTGTTCTTATTTCAGCATCATCAGAAACGCTGCACGTGCTTGCAGCAATTGTAGAATTTCCATTATGTGTTACCCCCATTACAAGCCTTCCAACAAATGCCGCGCCGCCGACATGGATGCAGGAATTACCCGAACACGCATATTCTGCATTAGATGCCGCTACGAAGTCAAAGGCGCCTGATTGAACCGTAATATTGACAGGGTTTGACGCCGCCTTGTATCCATAACCGCCCCTAATAAAGATTTTCCCGCCATTGTTTGGCATATAGCCAGCGCTAACAATGCTGGCGGGTGTGCTGGTGTTGGTTGGAATATAGTCTACACCAAGCGCCAGCATAAGGCTAACAGCTTCGTTATTGTCTCCTGCTCTCAGGCAAACCTGAATGTTCTTTTCATGCGCCGTGCGGATGAGGGTTTGCACGGCAGTATATGTGCCAGCATCCATCAACTGTGTATATGTGTAGTTAAAAGCCATCCCTGCGTTTCCCAGCGATGCCAGGCTGTCCATATAGCTTGCATCACTGAAAATATGATGAATAAAAACATCCTCCGAAACAGCCCTAGCTTGCCGCAGATGTAAAAAGTTTGCACTTGAAATGATAATATCCTTCTCGTCAAAATACTCTTTGGCCTCATTGATTACGGCTTCCACATTTGCCGCCTTGATTTCAATAAACGGTAAAGCACCATACTGGGCACATATGGCCAGGTACTCCGAGAAACTTGGCATTCGCAGTTCCTCATCCGTATATTGACTCAGGCCATTTCCTGCATCAATTTTGTACTGGAGCAATTCCTGATACGTCATATCAGAGATTTTGCCTGTTCCGTTATACATGGCATCAATCGTATTGTCATGGCAGCAAACAAGGACACCGTCTTTTGTCGTATATACATCCGTTTCGATCGCCCAGTACCCCAACTGTCCGGCCTGAATGAACGCCGGTTTGGAGTTTGCCGGGGCACTTTCGTGATACCCCATGTGAGAACTGAGCTTCACGTTTTCAGCTTGTTCTGCTGTAAGCGCGGGTACTTTGACCCAGTTCGTGTTTCGCATCTCTACATTTTCGCCAATCAGGAGCTGCTCGGCGGCGTATATCGTCAGACTTGCACCGGCGCTGCCGTCTTCACG
>CABQMM010000209.1 GCA_902465215.1 uncultured Bacillota bacterium | reverse complement strand
CAGTAGTTAAGCTCCTTAGCGCCGATGATACTTGGTGGGAAGCTGCCTGGGAAAGTAGGACGTTGCCGGTTTTAAGAAAACAGACTCAGATATTTGGGTCTGTTTTTCTTTGCGCTTTTAGATGACCGGCTCTTGTGCCAGTCTTTTTTTTGTGATATACTTATCCATGTCTATTGCCGGGATGTTTTGAATAGAATGCATTTGAGACGGCGGCTGCAATTGTCGATAAGGCAGAGCAGCGATTACGGACGATAAAGAATTGGAAAAAGAGTTTAATTTATAAAGTGGGGTAGCTAAGGTGAGTATTTTCAAGAAGAGCAAAAAGGCAAGGAAAAGGAATAAGAAGCCGGAGATTTGTCTGTCGCTGAACTGCGATACGATGACACAGATTTATGAGGAAATCGACCGATATAAGGATTACTGCGCGGTTGTCGAATGGTGTGTGGATAAGTTTCCGGGGGCGGAGCAATGGACGCAGGAAGAATTTGTTGAAAAGCTTACGGAAGTAAAGCAATTTTGCAAAGGGAAGAGACTCACTGTAGATTATAAAGGCGATGAGAAAATCGGTAATGAGATTTTGCGCTGGGCGATGGGAATTGCGGATATTATCGATATTGATGCAGACAATTCCGAAGTGCATAAGCTTGTGCGGCAGGCGAAACGCAAGGGTACGCAGACTTTGATTTCCCACCATGAATTTGAGAAGATGCCGGAACGGGATGAGATTGCTACCCAGTTTATTAAGATGGAAAAGACCGGAGGAGATATTTTGAAGGTGGCTGCGATGGCAAACAGCGAGCAGGATACCTATGACTTGCTTGAAGGCGCGGCAGCATATTGTCAGCTTAAATATCATCAGCCGATTGTCGCGATTGCAATGGGAGAAGAAGGTCAGGTCAGCCGGATTTGTGCTGGTGACTTCGGCTCGGTTATGACTTATGCCTGTGGCAGCAAGCCGACGGCACCGGGACAGTTTGACGCGAAGCGGCTTTATGAATACATGAAGAAATACTATAGCAAAGAGGGACTTTGATAGTGGAAAATATAATCAGAATCGAAAATTTGGTTTTCGAATACAGCAAAGAGACCGAAGAAGGACAAGTGAGCGTTCGGGCGGTCGACGATGTGAGTTTTGAAATTGAAAAAGGCAGTTTCACAGCGATTATCGGCAAAAATGGCTCGGGAAAGTCGACGCTCGCGAAGAACCTGAACGGGCTTTTGGTTCCGACAAGCGGCGTTATTTATGTCGGGGGTTTTGACACGAAGGATGATGAACATATCTGGGATGTCAGACAGACAGCGGGCATGGTTTTCCAAAATCCGGACAACCAGCTCGTTTCAGCCATCGTGGAGGATGATGTTGCGTTCGGACCGGAAAATTTAGGAGTACCGCCGGAGGAAATCCGCAAAAGAGTGGACAAGGCTTTGGAAGATGTGAATATGGGAGCTTTTAAGAAAAAGGCACCGCATTTGCTTTCCGGGGGACAGAAACAGAGAATTGCGATTGCAGGGGTTGTGGCGATGAAGCCGCAGTGCATTATTTTCGACGAACCGACTGCCATGTTGGACCCCAAAGGGCGAAAGGAAATCATGGCGATTATCGACGAGCTGCATGCGGAAGGGATTACCGTTGTGCTGATTACGCACTTTATGGAAGAGACCGTGAATGCAGACCGCTTGATTATTATGAACGAAGGAAAGGTTTTGCTGGACGGAGCGCCGGAAGAGGTCTTTTCACATCGTGATTTGATTCAATCGGTGAACCTTGATGTGCCTTTGATGGCAGAGCTGGCAGCAAGACTCAGAGAACAGGGAGTCGATGTGCCGGAAAACATAATTACAGAAGAAAAGATGGTTGAATTTATATGTCAATAAGAGTAGAACATTTAACGCATATATATGACAAAGGAATGCCGACGCAGTCGGTTGCACTGGATGACATCAGCTTTACGGCGGAGGACGGGCAGTTTGTAGGCGTTATCGGGCATACCGGCTCGGGCAAATCCACGCTGCTGCAGCATTTGAACGGGCTTTTGAAGCCTGATTCGGGCAGAGTTATCGTGGGCGATGTGGATATTACCGCTCCGGGAACCTCGATGGTTGAAATCCGTAAGCGTATCGGATTGGTGTTCCAGTATCCGGAGTATCAGCTTTTTGAGGAGACGGTGGCAAAGGATGTTGCCTTCGGACCGAAAAATTTAGGGCTGAGTCAGGAGCAGATTGAGGAGCGCGTCAGAGAGGCGATTGAGCTTGTGGGACTGGATTACGAGACTATCAAAGACCGCTCGCCGTTTGAACTTTCCGGGGGACAAAAACGCCGCGTGGCGATTGCAGGTGTTGTGGCGATGCGTCCGGAGGTTTTGATTTTGGACGAGCCTACAGCGGGGCTTGATCCGAAGGCACACAAGGATGTTCTGGCGATGGTGGAAGAAGTCCATAGGCGCACAAGCAATATTACGATATTCGTTTCGCATAATATGGCAGACATTGCGAGACTTTCCGATAAAATTGTCGTAATCGACAGCGGAAGGCTGGTGACGGTTGGAACGCCGAAGGAGGTTTTCTCAAGAAAAGACGAATTGCGCGCGGTCGGACTGGATCTGCCTCCGGTGACGGAATTCACGGAAAGCCTTAGAGAGAAAGGCATTGATTTATCTGCAACAATTTTGGATGTAGAGCAGGCTGCAGAGGAAATTGCAGCATACTTAAAGAAAAAATCGGAGGGCGGCTTGCGGTAAGCAGGGCTGCAAAAAATAAAATTATGATTAGAGATATTACACTGGGCCAGTATTTTCCGGGGGAGTCCTGGGTGCATAAATTGGACCCGAGAGTGAAAATAATAGCGACTTTGCTATTCATTATTGAACTGTTTCTTGTAAACGACTTTATCGGTTTTGCGATTGCGGCGGTGGTGCTTGCCGTTTTAATTGCCGTGTCAAAGGTGCCGATCAACTTTATCGTGCGCGGACTCAAGCCGATTATCATTATATTGCTCTTTACATTTACGCTGAATATCTTTATGATTAACGGCGAAGTGATCTGGAGCTGGTGGATTTTGAAAATTACAAAGGAAGGTATCCGAACCGCCGTGTTTATGGCGATTCGACTGATTTTGTTGATTATCGGTTCGTCGATGCTGACGCTGTGCACCAGACCGCTCAGCCTGACGGATGGAATCGAAAGGCTGCTTTCTCCGTTTAAAAAAATCGGGCTTCCGGCGCACGAAATCGCGATGATGATGACGATTGCGCTGCGGTTTATTCCGACTTTATTGGAAGAGACGGACAAAATTATGAAGGCGCAGCAGGCGAGGGGTGCGGACTTCGAGACGGGAAGCGTAATGCACCGTGCGAAGAGCCTGATTCCGATTCTGGTGCCGCTTTTTGTGAGCGCTTTCCGAATTGCACAGGATTTAGCGATGGCGATGGAGGCGAGATGCTACCGAGGCGGTGAGCATAGAACCAGAATGCATGAAATGAAGCTGAAGGGTCGAGATTACGCTGCGTTTGCGCTTCAGGCGCTGTTTTTGGCAGTGATTATCGTCGAAGCGTATTTCTTATAATTAAAGTTCTGCGGAAACGCGGGCAATACTTATAATAAACATAAATATTTTAGCCTGAATAAAGGAGCGTTTATGCGGCAGAGAAATATTAAAAATTTAGACGGACGGATTGAAGAAAATGCAAGGCTTTTAATTACGG
>CABQMM010000208.1 GCA_902465215.1 uncultured Bacillota bacterium | reverse complement strand
ATTATATAGCGAAAGCCTTGCAAATGCAAGGCTTTTTTTCGATAAATCTAAAGTCCGGCTTTATTTTTCTCCGTTTTCATCTCCAAGCTGCTCGGCAACCTTCATCATAATCGCGCATTCCATTCTTTTGCGGAACAATTTGCAGCCGTATTCGTATACGCCGTTGATGTCGCCTGCCGCATGGTAAGCGTTCGCCGCGCATCCGCCCGAGCAGTACAGTCTCGCCCAGCAGTCGTCGCATTCTCGGCGCGAATAGACATTGCATTTGCGGAACTTTTCCTGTACGGCTTCATTTTTCACGCCGTCCCAGATATTGCCCATCAGGTACTTCTCGTCACCGACAAACTGGTGGCAGGGATAAAGCTCACCCTGCGGCGTTACCGCGAAGTATTCCGTGCCCGAGCCACAGCCCGCAATCCGTTTGTAGATGCACGGTCCGTGTGTTAAGTCAATCATATAGTGATAGAAGGTAATCGGCTTTCCTGCCTTACGGCGCTCCAGCATTTCCTTCGCCAGTCTTTCATATTCGCTGAACAATACCGGCAGCTCCTCCTCCGTCAGCGCGGACGGGCTTTTCGGGTCGCAGACTACCGGCTCCATTGAAAGCTTGGTGAATCCCAAATCGGCTAAATGCAATATGTCATTCACGAAGTCCGTATTGGCATGCGTGAAAGTTCCTCTAACATAGTAATCACGCTCGCCTCTGCGTTTTGCAAACTCAAGGAATTTCGGGACAATTTTTTCATAGCTTCCCCGCCCCTGATAGTCCACGCGGAAGCGGTCATGTACCTCCGGTCTTCCGTCAATGCTCATTACCACATTCTGCATTTCCTTATTCGAGAATTCGATGACTTCATCATCGACATTTACGCCGTTGGTGGTAAGCGTGAAGCGGAACTTCTTATGATTCGCCTCTTCCAGACTTCTTCCGTATGCCACGAGTTCTTTGACGACTTCCCAGTTCATCAGCGGTTCTCCGCCGAAAAAGTCAACTTCCAGATTCGTATGTGAGCCGGAGTTTTCCACCAGAAAGTCCAGCGCACGCTTGCCGACTTCAAGCGGCATCAGAGCACTTTCGCCCTGATATTTTCCCTGTCCTGCGAAGCAGTAGCTGCAGTTCAAGTTGCAGCTGTGCGCCACATGCAGGCAGAGGGCTTTAATATCCCGTGAATTATTCTTAAAATCGCCTGAGATTCCTTCGTAAATATCCGGTGCGAAAAGCTTTCCCGCATCCGCGAGCTCCTTCACATCGCTAATACACGATTTGATTTCTTCCTCGGTGACTTCCGGTAAGCTGCCGTATTTTTCAAGCATTTTGCGGTAGATTTCCTGTTCTGATGCGCTCTCGTACATGCCTATAATATCATAAGCGATGTCATCCACAACATGAATGGAGCCCGAGTAGGTATCCAGCACGATATTGTATCCGTTTAATTTATATTGATGTATCAATGTTTTTTCCTTTCCGAAGCGGCTTCGAGGTTCGTTTCCCGTCACCCTCCAAAAAAATACCGCCTGCACCCTTCTACAAGTACAGGCGGACAGACTTTCGCCCGATTTTATTTTTCCTTGTTTTCACAAGGCTGGTTCGCTACGCCGCAAGAAGTCTTGCAAGCAGACTGACATGAAGTCTGGCATTCGCCGCAGCCGCCGTTTGCAACGCTCTTTGCGAGGTCGCGTGTTTCGATAGTCGTGATGTGTTTCATTTCATGTCCCCCTTTCCTATCCTAATTCTACCATATGGAATTTCTTTTTACCTTTTTGGATCAAAAGCTTTCCGTCTGTATCAAACATATCGCAGGTAACATTCATCTTTCTGTCGGTGACCTTTTCACCTGCTACAGTCAGACCGCCCTGTTCGATGGTTCTGAAGCCTTCGCTTGTGTTCGGCACCAGACCCAGTTCTTTAGTCAGTGTAACGATGCCGACGCCTTCGCCCTCAAATTTTTCACGAGGCATCTTGGTCGTCGGAACATTCGCCATGTCTCCGCCGCCGCCAAATGCAGCGCGCGCACCGTCGAGTGCTTTCTTCGCTTCTTCTTCGCCGTGTACCAGCTTCGTTACCTCGTAAGCCAGCACTTCCTTCGCATGGTTGATTTCAGCGCCTTCCAAAGCAGAAAGTCTGTTTACTTCGTCCATCGGAAGGAATGTCAGCATTCTCAGGCATTTGTTTACATCAGCATCTGCAACATTTCTCCAGTACTGGAAGAACTCGTACGGGCTTGTCTTTTCTGCGTTGAGCCATAAAGCGCCCTTCGCAGTCTTACCCATCTTCTGACCTTCGGAATTCGTCAAAAGGGAGAAGGTCATTCCGTAAACTTCTTTTCCTGCCATTTTGCGGGTTAAATCCACGCCGCCGATGATGTTGGACCACTGGTCGTTGCCGCCGAATTCAATTTTAACGTCGAAATCACGCGCCATAACCATGAAGTCGTAGCTCTGCATCAGCATATAGTTCAGTTCGAACATCGTGAGTCCGCCTTCGCGTTCCATTCTCTGCTTGAAGCATTCTGCACGAAGCATGGTGTTGATATTGAACTGCGTGCCGATTTCTCTGAGGAAATCGATGTAGTTCAGCGGGCGCAGCCATCTTGCGTTGTTTACCGCAACGGCTTTGCCCGGCTCCGGTTCCTTATTCTGGTGTCCCGGAGTGTAAACACCTTCGTTTCCTACATATTCCCATTCATCATCGAAGTCCAAAAATCTGTCAAAGAGCTTTTTGAACTGATTGCAGTTATTTTCAATTGTTTCAATCGTCATAACCTTACGCATATCGGTACGTCCGGAAGGGTCTCCGACCATTCCTGTACCGCCGCCAATCAGAACGACCGGTGTATGTCCGTATTTCTGCATATACATCATGATGATGACCTGCATGAAATGTCCTACATGCAGGCAGTCTGCCGTCGGGTCGAAGCCGATGTAGAACTTTACCTTTTCGTTCTGCAGCAGTTTGCGGATTTCTTCTTCGTTTGTGGATTGTTCGATAAATCCTCTTTCTTTCAAAACATCGTAAGCGTTGTCAAAATGGCTTACGCTGTCCGGTATAAAATCAAATTTCATTGTTTTCCTCCATGAATTATTTCGTGCCAAACAGTCTGTCGCCGGCGTCGCCGAGTCCCGGAACGATGTATGCATGTTCGTTCAGTCTTTCGTCCTGCTGCGCGATATAGATGTCAACATCCGGGTGTGCTTTCTGAAGTGCCTCAATTCCTTCCGGTGCTGCGATAAGACACATGAAAATGATATCCTTGCCGCCGCGTACTTTGATGGAATTGATTGCGTCAATTGCCGATCCGCCTGTTGCGAGCATCGGGTCAACTACGAAAATCGTTCTCTTTTCGATGTCCTTCGGCAGCTTGCAGTAATATTCCACCGGTGTATGCGTTTCAGGGTCTCTGTAAAGGCCTACATGACCAACCTTCGCGTTCGGATAAAGCGCAAGCATTCCGTCTACAAATCCAAGTCCGGCTCTGAGAATCGGAACAATTGCGATGTCTTCGCCCTTGAGCATTTTCTGTGTGGTTTTGCAAATCGGCGTTTCAATTTCTACATCCATGAGCGGAAGATTTCTTGTCGCTTCATATCCCATAAGGGTAACAACTTCCTTCGCGAGTTCTCTGAACTCCTTGTTGTTTGTTTCTGTCTTTCTCATAAGTGTGACCTTATGCTGAATTAACGGATGATCAAATACATAAACTTTTCCCACTTTTCTGCTCCTC
>CABQMM010000207.1 GCA_902465215.1 uncultured Bacillota bacterium | reverse complement strand
CTTTTTCCCACTGCGCCTCGTCGGGATACATCGCCTCGATGTCCCATTTGAATTTTGCATCGATATCCGAGCGCTGTTTTAATAATTTATCAGACATTTTTGTCCTCCTCATATAGCATAAGCATTTTTTTTGGTGTATAATATTATAATTATTTAGTATAACATAAAACGGAAAGGAATATAACCCTAAATGAACAATAGAGCAATCGGTTTTTTTGATTCGGGTCTGGGAGGGCTGACCTGCATTCCCAACCTGCTGACACAGATTCCAAACGAGCGCGTAATCTATTTCGGAGATACGGCAAGGACTCCGTACGGCTCGAAGGCAGTCAGCACAATCAAGCATTATGCGAACCAGATAGCGGACTTTTTATATACAAAAGATGTAAAAATGATGGTAATTGCCTGCAATACGATTACCGCAACCTGCCTGAGCGATTTACAGACGCGTTTTCCGGAGATTCCGATTGTCGGCATTATCAACCCTGCAGCGAGAAAAATTGCGCAGATTTGCGATGAAAACAGCCGTATCGGCGTGATTGCAACGAAGGTTACGATTGCCAGCGATGACTATAACCGGGAAATCAAGAGAATCAATCCGAACTTTCAGGTTTTCAGCAAGGCGGCGCCTGCTTTCGTGCCGCTGATTGAAGAAGGCATTATCGACAATGAAATTATGGATTTGACGATAAAGTACTATCTGGATGATTTTGTGCGGGAAAACGAAATCGATACGCTGGTTCTGGGCTGCACGCATTACCCGATTATCCGCAAAAACATCAGCCGTCTGTATCCGCAGCTTCGGATTGTCAATCCCTCTTACGAAATTATCGCAAGAATCAAAGAAATTTTGGAAAACGAGGACCTGCTGGCGGAAGAAAAAGAGGGAGAAAATGTATTTTATGCGAGTGACTTATCGGAGAACTTTATCAATATGATACAAAAGATTTTGGAAACCGAGAAGTCGGATTTAATTTTGAAATTTAAAAATCTGGATTTATAGAGAAATGATTTGAGGAAACGGGAAAGGAAGGATGAAATTTTGAATCAACGCGAATTTTATGAAATGCTGGATATTGATACACCTGAGGATTTTCAGTACTTTGAGAATCTGGCGGCTTTTCTGGAGTGCGAGGATGAACCGGAATACGAGGATGTAGCAGGGCTGTTTACGGCGGTAGATAAGGATGTGCTGGCGCAGCTTTGTGACAATTATTTCGAGGAAATTACGGGATTCATTCCGGGCAGTCAGACAGAGGTTTTTACGATTTTTGAAAATGTGCGCAGGGCTATCGTGGGAATGTGCAGAAACTGCGAGGAAGACGAAAATCTGACGGCAAAGCTTTCGGAAGAGCTGGAGCGCTTCCGCCGCTGGTATAGTGTGGAAAGTCAGGCTTACTGCACGGATTTATCGACGATGGAGGAAACGCCGATGAGCCTTCGGGACGCGCTGGTAACGGCAAGGCTTGAGGGCATTGAAGGCAAAAGTCAATACGAATATGATTTTTCGGAGTGCATGAACTATCCGCTTGACGAATACATCGTATCAATGGGCGACATTCTCACTTCGGGTGAGGATGAAGAGACTCCGGAGGACATTGCGGGAGAAAGTCCGTGGCAGTAGCGGCTTTGCGCATCTGTTCAGAAACGAAAAACGAGGAACCTGCATACTATGATAAAAAAATAGTATGGAGGTTTTTTTATGGGTGAACAATGGGAACGCAGAAACCCGAATGATACAAAGGAATGTCTGGAGTGCTGTGAAAAGGAATGCAGGGAAAAGTGCAGGCAAAAATGCTGTCCGCCTCCTGCGCCTCCTTGTCCGCCGCCATGCCCGCCGAAGCCTTGCTGCCCGCCGCCTGCTCCGCCTTGCCCGTGCAGGGAAAACAACGGAAGCGGTATCTGGCTGATTATCCTGATTGTAGTTATTTACTTACTTTTCTGCAATAACGACAATAACGGAAACGGAGGACTTTTCGGAGGTCTGTTCTAAAATGAGCACTGCTGCCAGATAAAACAGCAGCGGTGCAGGGATATTTTTCGGTCTGCCGCATAAATTGGTTACATGAACAGAAATAAAATCAGTACCAATTTCATTCTTGCGGCGGCCGTTTTTTTCGCGGTGGCAATGGTTGTCTTTCCGAGCATTACGGAGTCGGGCTCGAAAAGCGCCATTATTATCTGGGCGAATTCCATCGTGCCGATCCTGCTGCCGTTTTTCATTTTCGCGGATTTTATCAAACGGACGGTGAATACGGAAAGACTGCCGGGACGCGTTTATCCGTTTATCATCGCCTTTCTTTCCGGCTATCCCGCGGGCGCGAAAATCGTGGGAGACCTTGTGCGGGGCGGCAGCCTGACAAAAGAGGAGGGCGAGGAGGTTCTGAGCTACTCCCTAGTGACAGGCCCCGGCTTTATCCTTGGAACCATCGGAGCGTTTCTGGGAAGCTATAAGGAGGCGCTGATTGTTGCCATTGCACACTATGCAGGAGCTTTCTGCAATCGCGTCTTTTACAGAATCCCGAAAAGGGAGCGGTCTCTTCATCAGCATGAGCGCAGCCGCTCGAAAGGCTGCAGCCGCAGCCATGCAAAGGGTGCGTTTTTGTCGGAAGGAAAGAGCTCACCGCTTGAAAATTTCACTGCAGCCATTTCGTCTGCTTTTAAATCCATGGCCGTGATTCTTGCTTATCTGATTGTCTTTATGATTGCGATTGACCTTTTGGAAGCATTCGGTGCATTCAGACAGATTGCCGAGGAGCCTCTGCGTGCATTTCTGAAAGGAATCTTTGAGATGACGGTCGGCTGCAATCTGCTCGGGCTTTGCGACATGAACCTCAGCATGAAAACGGCTTTGACGGCATTTATCGTTTCGTTCGGAGGGCTGTCGGTAATCGGGCAGTCGATTTCCATGGCGGCCGGAAGCGGGATTGGTGCAGGAAAAATTTTCAGAATAAAACTTACACATGGACTGCTCGCAGGAATTATTGCTGTTGTTCTTTCGCTTCTTGTGGTACAATAACGGAAGAAAGGAGTGGCAGTCGGATGGTTAGCAGAAAAAGCGTCGGGATTATAGCCGAATACAATCCGTTTCATAACGGGCATCAATATCATTTACAGCAAAGCCTCGAAATGTCAGGAGCAGAAATCAGCATCGCGGTGATTAGCGGCAATTTCACACAGCGAGGCGAGCCTGCGCTTCTCGATAAGTGGACACGGGCGGAAACTGCAGTCAGAAACGGTGTAAATCTGGTCGTGGAAATGCCGTTTCTCTTTGCGTGCAACAATGCGGGATATTTCGCACGCGGAGGTGTGGAGATTCTGGAGAATCTGGGCTGTGATTTCATTTCTTTCGGAAGCGAGTCGGGAAATATCGCTCTTCTGCAGGAAATTTCCCGGGAAACAGAGGCGCACCGATCGGAAATGGAAGAGGCCGTTAAAGTGGGTGTAAAAAAAGGATTGACTTATCCGAAGGCCCGCTACGAGGCAGTCACCGCACTGCTCGGGGAGGAAGCTTCGGAAGTTTTCAGCACGCCAAATAACCTTCTAGCATTGGAATACCTGCGATATATGAAATCTGCAAAGCCGATGACCGTTAAGCGGCAGGGAAGCGGCTACCACGAGCTTACCGCAAAAGAAGATATGGCTTCTGCGACGGGAATACGGAAGATGCTCGCAGGCGGTGAGGATATTTCCCGTTTTGCTTCCGGCATTACCCGGGAAATACTCACG
>CABQMM010000206.1 GCA_902465215.1 uncultured Bacillota bacterium | reverse complement strand
ACTTGCCCGGTTACCATAAAAACTGGAGAAACCGCAATTAGCGCTGTTGCAACGGGAGAAACGCTTAGCAGCGATTATAACGGTTCTGCCGACATTTTTGAGGTAGCTGTAGCACCGGGGACTGATAAAATTACGGTGGGAGGCTATCAGAATGGTGACATTTTGGCATACAACTATGACGCTGAAAAAAACTGGCTCGCCGGAGATTACGCAAATGGTGGAAGTGAAGGCGTAGCGCAGGCGGAGGTTTCTGTGGATGCCAATGCGGATAATGTTGCCGATTATATTTGGGTTCAGACGCCTTATGCAACAGCGGAAGGACAGGAATGGCCGACGAGCAGCCTTATATGCGTAATTAAATTAGTGTATCAATTACCTGTTGAAGTTACAATCGGCGAACAAACAATTGCAACAACTGATACTTTTGTAAAGGACGGATATACTTACAAAGACGCTTATTCAAATGATAAAAGTGACCTATACATTCTTCATGCACCTGCAGGCACGAATGAGGCTGTAATTCAGAAAAAAGAAAAAACAAACTTCTTAGCATACAACTACGGAAAAAATGGATATATAGCAGGAAACTATGAAGATACCACCGTAGGCGCAGCCTCGGCAGACGTAAAGCTTGACGCAAATGGGGATGGAGCTGCGGACTATATACGCATTCAAAACTTGTACAATGCAGATTGGACAGGTGGAGAACTCCTTTATACCTTGCAATTTGTTGTAGAAGGCGGTTTACCGAACACTACGCAGAGCGTTCCGGCATTAAGCGATTTTGAGCAGCAGGAAGCGATTAAAAAAGCAGTTAAATCTTTAAGCGGAAAAACGGAATATTGTGATGACAGCGATTGGATTACGGCATTTTATGCAAATGGCGGGACACTATCAACAGAAAATAGCAATACTTATCTGAAAAAGGTGTACGGTGATATTGTTGCCTCCGCGCCGCTTGGAACGCTCGCAAAAGATGTAATCGCATTGACGGCGATGGGATATGATCCGAGCAACATTGGAGATACGGCCGGAAACAGCTATAATTTGCTGGAACAAATTTATAATTCAAACATTGCCGATTTAGGACCTTACGGAATTTATACGGCTCCATATATTTTACTGGCGTATGATGCATTCAATTTTGAGCTTCCGAAAAATGCACCACTGAGCAGAGACACACTAATTGACTATATACTTAAAGCGCAGGCAGCGGATGGCTCTTGGGGAGGTTACACATACGCAGGTGTAAGCTATCCCGGAACAGCAGGAGATACGGCTTCGGTAGCGCAGGCCTTGTTGCCATATGTTACAACGAATGCAGAGGTTAAAGCATCGGTAGAAAAAGCAAATGAATTTATCAAAAATAATTTAGCAAGCAGCAAAGACAGCACAAACTATTTAGCTGCCGTTATGTTATATGAGGCGCTGCAGGATAAGAAGGCAAGCGAACTTGTTGTGGATGAAGAAGCGGACACAGATGTTATTGACTACTTACTGAGCTATAAACTGCAGGATGATACTTTCGGCTTCCAAAACACCACCACTACGAATAAAAGCGCAACGGTAGAAGCGTTTAAGGCCCTTACCGCATACAAGAATATTACAGACGGTGTAGAGGCAACAAGTGGAAACATTTATAACAGTCAAGGAAAATATTGGAACGGACTGCAGGCAGTAAGCGGTTTGCCTGCAATCAATGATACTTTAAGTGACATATTCATTACCGCTCCTAAAAAGTTGTCTTATAAGATAGGCGAAACAATTGATTTGACGGGTTTGACTGTAACGGCGCAGACAATCGGCGGAACGAAGAAAGACATTTCGACTGATGGTATAACAGCAAATCCGACCGAAATCACGAGCGGAACGCAATTGTCCTATAGCGGATTTGATGCAACGACGATAGGCACAAAGACGGTGACTGTTAAATATGAAGAATTTGATAATTTTGTTAATAAGAGCATAGGAAAAACTGCAGAATTTATTATTACGGTCAGTGCAAATGACGGTTCCTCGTCAGAAAAAGTCAATACAGTTTCTATCGGCGTATATGATGAAACAGGAAAAAGCATTGTAAAGGATAGCGCATATATCATCAACGCAGGGAAAACTACTGTGATGGATGTTTTAAAGGCAGTCTTAGGAAACGCAGGCAAAACCTATGTATTAAAGGCATCGGGTACTTACATCGCGGAAATCGACGGACTTGGCGAGTTTGACAAAGGTCAAAATTCAGGGTGGATGTATAAGGTGGACGGAAAACTTCCGGACATTCCAGCAAATGAATACAAACTGAACGGCAATGAGAAAATCGAATGGTTCTATACTAAGGACTGGACAACTGTACCGGGAACTACCAGTGGGGCTGCCGAAGAGGTTAAGTCTGTAACCTCCGACACCAAGGCAGGTACAACAACTGCACCAACCGAAGTCAAAGTAAGTGAAAAAACGAACGCAGACGGCACCAAGACTAAAGTTGCTGATGTCAAGGTTTCCGCTGACAACCAGAAGGAAATTCTGAAACAGGCAAAAGCAAACAAGTCCAAGGAAATCATCCTGAATGTTTCCAAATCGGCTGTTGACGATGCTGCGAAGGCAGATGTAACGCTTGATAAGAGCTTCATCGACTTCATCGTGAAGGATACGGACGCGAAACTGACCGTTAAGACTCCATTCGGTGACAAAACCTATACACAGGACGAGCTGAAAGCAATGTCTGATGCAGCGACGGCTTCAATTATAACTGTTTCAATCGAAAAAGCAGCAGAAGAGCCAGCCGATGATAACGCAGCAAACATCGCAAAGGCTAAATCTATCACAGCAGATATGAAGCTTGTAGCGCGTTCCAGCAAGACGGCTAAGAAGAACATCAAAGCAGTTCTTAAAAACGACGCTAAGGTAAAAGCTTCCGTGCAGGAACTCAAAGACCTTGGCTTCACTGTGAAGTACCGCTTCTATCGCTCGACGAAGAAAGCAGCTTCCTATAAGTCCACCGTGACGAAGAAAACTGCTTCCTACACGAACACAAGCGGTAAGAAAAGCACGAAGTACTTCTATAAAGTTCAGGTAAGAGTTTACGATGAAAATGGAAAACTCATTGCAAAAACAGCACTCAAGCAGTGTAAGTATGCAACCAGAACATGGTCAAAAGTGAAATAGCGAATCTTCTGATTTCTATGCGGCTTTGCCGCGAACGCCGTTGGCGCAAGGATGATTCGATATAATTTCCTCGGCTATGCTCGGAAATTATAAACGCGCGAAAGCCCCGGCGGATTAACCGTCGGGGTCTTTGCATTGCATATAAAATTAGCTACACGCGTGTAGCTAATTCTAGTGGAGAAGATCGTCGTTCAGCGAGTAGGCGAGTCTTGATATTTTTTTAAGTCCGTGTTACAATAAGTGCATACCTTATTTTGAATTTGTATGCTGAAAGTTGGTGCCTAATTGGATAAAACCGAAATTTTAAAAAAAGTGATTGAAAATAACGGAGGCATTGCAAAAACTTCGGATTTTGCAGCTAACGGGATAAGTAAATACGAAGTTGCAACTTTTTGCCAAAAAGGATTTATCGAAAGGATTCGTAGAGGCTTCTATCAGCTTCCACAAAGCAACAGTATGACAGAGGAACGATTGATACGAGAACTCCTTCCTCAAGGAATTGTTTGTATGGAATCCGCTTTGTTCCACTACGGATATAGTGATTTTTCCCCTCGCAAATGGTCGATTGCTGTGCCG
>CABQMM010000205.1 GCA_902465215.1 uncultured Bacillota bacterium | reverse complement strand
GGGTAAAAAGATCCCGGTATGGCAATGCTTACTTGTTATGGCAGTAATGATTGCCTCATTAGTATGGTCTATCGTTGTCGATGACGGCGGAGAACCACACATTGCTCTTATGATCGCCGCAGCTTTTGCTGCAATTATCGGCGCTGTCAACGGCTGGAAATGGAACTATATGGAACAGGGTATTTTAGCTTCCATCAACAGATCTATGCAGGCTATCTTAATCCTTGCTATCGTAGGCGCCATGATTTGCTCATGGCTCGCGGCAGGAACAATTCCTTCCATGATGTACTACGGTATCAAAATTATCAGTCCTAAGGTATTCTTAGTTACGGCTTGTATCCTTTGCTCCATCGTATCCCTTGCAACAGGTTCTTCATGGTCCACAGCAGGTTCCATGGGAGTTGCTCTGATAGGTGTGGGTACAGCTCTCGGATTCCCGGCTGCTATGACAGCAGGTGCTGTAGTATCCGGTGCTTACTTCGGAGACAAGATGTCCCCGTTATCCGATACGACAAACCTTGCACCGGCAATGGCAGGCGCAACTCTGTTCGGTCACATCAAGCACATGATTTATACTACAGGTACATCCTTAGTCTTTGCGTTAATCGCATACGCAGTAATGGGATTCATGCATGCTTCCAACAATGAAGTAGACATGTCCGTTGTAGATGAAATCTCCGCATTCATCCAGACTTCATCCAACATCAGCGTGCTTTCTCTGCTTCCTCCGATTTTCGTAATCGTGGCAGTAGCAATGAAGTTCCCGGCTATCCCTTCCTTAATCGGCGGTGTATTCCTCGGCGTTCCGTTCTTCTTCTGGAACAGAACGGCTGTTGAAACAGCTACAGGTCTTCCTTTGAAGAAGTCCATTTTCACAATTCTGAACAATGGTATCTCCATGGGGCAGGTTCCGGAAGGAACAGAAGACGGTTCCATAATCTCACAACTTGCTGACCTTCTTTCCAACGACGGTACGCAGGGTATGATGTGGACAATTTCCATCATCCTCAGTGCAATGTGCTTCGGCGGTATCGTAGACGTAACAGGCGTTATGGGAACCATCGCACAGGGTCTCCTTAAAGTAGCGAAGGGTAGAGGCGGTCTTGTTCTTGCAACAGAATTAATGTGCTTAATCACAAACGCCGTATGCTGCGACCAGTACTTAGCATTAGTACTCCCTGGCAGAATGTTTAAGGAAAAATTTGAAGATATGAGACTTCGTCCGGAAAACCTTTCAAGAGCACTGGAAGACTGCGGTACAATCACTTCCAACTTCTTCCCTTGGAACACTTGCGGTGCTACAATGAGAAATTTCCTCAATGTAGACTCCAGCTACATTCCGTATGCTATTCTTAACTGGCTGAATCCTGTAGTTTCCGTATTCTTCGGATATACAGGAATCACGATGACAAGGCTTACGGATGAAGAATATCAGGCTATCTTAGACGAAAGAGAAGAAGAAAAGAAATCTGCATTAAAGGCACTTGAGGCTTAATGCATTGAGGCTTAATGCATTGTAATCAGTAAAAGAAATTCGTAATAAATAAAGAAAAGAAGTTTCAGAACCCCGGCAAAAGCCGGGGTTCTTTCATAATTTCCTCATATTTTTGCTCTGAATCAGTCATACTAATTCTTGGAAACATTTTAAAAGTATTCGATGTAAGGAGTATCGGATTTATGGAAACGGAAAACATTCTTTTCGAGTTCGCAGGGGCACTTGTTTCACTCTCAGGTGCAGTACTGAAGCTGTTGCTGCCCCTGTTGATTGGACTCATCTTAGCTTATCTGTTAAACGGGCCTGTAACATGGCTTGAAAAGAAAATTAAAAGCCGCATGATAGCGATTCTGCTTACTTATATCGCGGTAGGAGCCGCGCTTATCGCCCTTGTTTACGGCTTTATCATCCTGATTATCGGTGCGCTGCCAAAGGGTGGTCCTGCAGAAACTTTGGCATTCATCGAAAATTATTATACCAATGCGGTTCATTCCGTTTACGATTTTCTCGGGAAATATATGCCTTCTGCCTCCGATAATACCCAAAAGCTCCTCAGAAGTCTCCAAAATCGCTTCTATGAGCTTTTTTCTCCAGCCTCTGTGCTTGCAGCCGCCTATTCTCTGATTGGAGGCTTTATCAGTCTGTTCGTCGGTATCGTTGCCTCTGTCTATCTCCTAAAAGACAAGGAATTTTTCATAGGTCTCTGGGAAAAGTTCCTCTGTCTGACCATAAAGCAAAGAATGCATGGCCTTATCTGCGAAGTTATGCAGGATATCAACAAGGTCTTGTCAACCTTCATAAGAGGCGCGATTCTCGACAGCCTCTGCGTGGCTTTCCTTTCCTCGCTTGCGCTCAGCATCTTGAAAATCGAATACAGTGTCATCATCGGCATTATTGCCGGAATTTTAAATATTATCCCTTATTTCGGACCTTTTTTCGGTATGATTCCTGCCTTCCTTGTTGCCGCCTTCTCAAAAGGTCTTTTTTACGGAATTGCCGCCGCCTTCGCCCTCTTTCTCGTCCAGCAGATTGACTCCAACTATATCTACCCTAAGGTTGTCGGTGAAGCGACAGGCATTCATCCGCTCTTCGTACTGCTGTCCGTAAGTATTTTCGGCAGTTTTTGGGGAATCGTCGGCATGCTGCTTGCGGTTCCCGCTGCCGGAATCGTCCAAATTCTCATCACACGCCTCGCCTATGCGAAATAAAGAAAAATCGGCATCGACCTCTCCGGTCGCCGCCGATTTTTCAAAAGTTGTATATTGTTATGCAAATGTGATTACTGTACCTGTTTTGCCTTCCAAAGCATCGATAGCTTTAGCAAGCGAAGTGATGATAGCCTTCTTATCAGGGTTTGCCTGAACAAACTTCATGCAGGCTTTTACCTTTGGAAGCATGGAGCCCGGTGCAAACTGTCCCTCTTCACAATATTTTTCAGCTTCAGCATAAGTCATGTGTGACAGGTTTTCCTGGTTCGGCTTATTGAAGTTGATCGCAACCTTTTCTACCTCTGTGAGAATCATCAGAGCGTCCGCTTCGATGTTTTCTGCGAGAAGTTCTGCCGCGAAGTCTTTATCAATAACTGCAGCAACACCTTCAAGATCGCCGTCTTCCTTGCGAACCACAGGGATTCCGCCGCCGCCGCAAGTGATTACGATTGTAGAATCGAATAATCTCTTAACGGAATCAAGTTCAACGATTTCAGTCGGGATTGGGGAAGCAACAACTCTTCTCCAGCCGCGTCCTGCGTCTTCTTTCACGGTATATCCTTTTTCTTCTACGAGAGCTTTCGCTTCTTCTTCCGAATAGAAAGGTCCGATCGGCTTTGTAGGATTCTTAAATCCCGGGTCGTTTGCGTCAACAACCATCTGTGTGAGAACCGTTGCTACCGGAATGTCTTTGCCACGCTTCTTAAGCGCGAACTTCAGAGCCTGCTGAAGGTGGTATCCGATATATCCCTGGGACATAGCTCCGCATACATCGAACGGCATAGCCGGAGTTACGTTTTTCGCTGTTTCGGAAGCAAGAAGAATTCGTCCTACCTGTGGTCCGTTTCCGTGAACAACCGCTACTTCGTATCCTTTTTCGGATAAGTCAGCAATTCTTTCGCAAGTTTCTTTTACTACTGCCAATTGAGCCTCAGCGGTAGGATCTGCCTTGCCTGACTGCAGGGCATTGCCGCCAAGAGCAACAACAATTTTTTCTGCCATTTCGTTTTCTCCTTAAATATACAATTATAAATCGTCT
>CABQMM010000204.1 GCA_902465215.1 uncultured Bacillota bacterium | reverse complement strand
TATTTTATTTCATTTAAAGAAAAATATTCCTTTTCTGGGTTTCGAGAAAAATGTACTAAAAGAAAAATTCGACACGGTTCGACATCATTCGACAAACTTCGCCCCGGAGAATTTAGAACACAAACTTCATTTTTGCATTTTATATCTAAATTCGCGTCTAAATTTTAGAATAGAAAGTCGATTTTGGGCTTAAAAATCTAAAACGGCGAAAATCACTCGCGGTAAGCCTAGGATTTTGACAAGCATGGGCTTAAATTGAAGCAAGAAATGAAGGAAGAAATGAAGCAAGAAAGCTGCCACATTAACGGATTTCGTTAACATGGCAGCTTTTCTTTTGGGTGCGCCCTGTGGCGCGTTTTGATTGTCAGTAGTTGTTATTTTGCAATCTTATAAGTTACATTCGACCACGGCGAGTAAATCTTCTGACCGCCGATTTCTCTGTAAGCGCGCACCTTGTAGTAATAACGGGTGCCTTTTTCGATATTGGAAGTGTTCTTGAACTTCTTTCCGGTCGTGCTCTTCAGAAGCTGATAGCCGCTGGTTTTGGAAGTGGACTTCCAAAGCTCGTAGCCGTCAATTTGAACGCTGTCGATATCAAGAACCGAGGAACTGCTGCTCCAGGTCAGATTCATGGCGGCTTTGGAAGCTGTAGAAGAAGCCTTAACCGTGAGCTGATTCATCTGTTCCGTTGCTTCCGCACGCTGGATTTTCATTGCTTCATAATCTGCGAGAACCTGTTCGTATTCCGTATCGGAAACCATAGCCTTCGCTGCATCATTGAAGAGGGCAGACCATGTCTGGCTGCCGATTGCGCCGATATTGGAAATATCATGCATTACCTGGAATTTCGTTACGGCTTCCGCCAGTGCTTCCGTGTAAGAAGTTTCTTCGCCGACTGCAGGCTGATTATCCCAATAAGCGGAAAGGCTGTCCGATGGATTGTAGTAACCGAGTTCGTTCAACCGCTTTGCCGCTGCACGGATGTACGGGAGTCTGGATGACCTCGATTCACCGAGCCCCAAATAATATTTGTAGCTGTCCGGATTCAGCACGAAACGGATGTTGTAACCGGATGCTTTCGGTGTGAAGTGGTAGGTCGTTTTCGTCGAAAGTCTGTTTCCGGTCGAAGTGCTGTAGACACCGCCAAGCTTATAGCCGATGTCCGGCTTGGAATACAGCGACAGACTGCTGCTTGTGTAGCGCGTATCCAGCGTGAAATAGAAGGTTCCGTTATCACCTGCAGTGAAGTTTCGGTTTAGACCGTTCACATAAAGCGTGAGATTTTTCATCGGGTTGTACTGCGCCCGGACATAGCTGAGCTTATAACAATTGCTTAAATCAACGCTCGTTAGATTGTTGTTCTGCAGATAAACGCTCTTTAATGCCGGCGAATTCGATAAATTAGCCGTTTCATACTTGTTACCGTGCGAAGAGAACAAAGTCATCTTCGTAAAGCCCGGCAGATTGAGCGCACCCGTGAAACCTTTGTTGCTCCACTGAATCTGCGTTGTTTTTCCACTTCCGTTTGTCATGAAGTGGGACTTGGTTCCGTCTCCCCATGTAGTCGTATCGAAAGCGGAATAGGAACTGTTCATTACTGAGCCGTTTGTCTGATAGGTATCACCGACCGTCTGCCCGAAGAACGCGCGAAGCATATCCATTTCGTATGCATCGTCGATATATTGGCCGGCTCTGTAGTCCGGGTAAATATTCATGTATACATGGCTGGTTGCAACCTGTTCGTCCGACGCATCAAAGTATGTGTAATTTGTCAGCCCCGTGTAAGTCCATGCTCCGGTAGTTTTATTGTATTTGTTGGTAGTTCCAACGGTCGGATCGACAAAAATCCATTTGCCGTTTACATAGGATTCCGTCCACCAGTGGTCGCGCACGTCAATGTTATCCTCCGTGAGCCAGTCGTTGGAAGGAACCGCGAGTCTGTGACCGTAAACGAATCTGGTCGGAATGCCCTGCGCGCGGGCAAGTGCAAGATAGATTGCAGAAAAGCCCTGACAGGTGGTGTGAACGCGCCCCGAGACGCTGTTTGCGCTGCTCAGGCCGTTTTCATAATTATAAATATTGTCATAAGGATCCGCATACTGATATGAATGCGTGGAAAAAGCCACGGAGTCATAGTAAAAATTCTTTGCGGTGTATTCATATATTTTGAGAAGTTTGTCGTAGTCCGTGTAGGCGCCTTGCGTTACGCGGTCAGAAATTGTCCGGATGTAGGAAATCTTGCTCGGGGTCATTTCTGCATAGACATTCGTTGCAGGATTTCGCAGTACAAAGCGGATATCCTCAAGGGTGTTGTCCAGATAGCGGTCGGTGCTGTAGAGTGCGCCGATGTCCTTTACATAATCGTTGTATTCCATGACGTCCTTGTAGCGCAGAATTTTCACCTTGCCGCCCGTCACCTTGATTTCCATGTTTTTATAGAGAACGCCGCTGGACTTGTAGTTCAGGGTTTCAGCATCGGCTGCGGTCGCGCAGCGTCTGAGATAGAGGTTGTAATATCCGTTTGGAACCGCAAAACGCTTCATATCCAGATAATAGGTGAAGCCGTAGAGCGTGGTGCCGTCAGATGCCGTGCTCTGCTTGGCATCCACGAAAATATCGAGGTCGATGTCGCCTTTGTTTTCGCCCACGCGATAAAGGGAAACGCGAAATACGGTCGTTTCAAGAGGGGTCTTATAATTGACTTTTAAAACCGTGTCGTCCGTGACATAGGCTCTGACATATTCCTTTTCAAAATCCGTCGTGGACTTAAATGTCGTCACCTGAGCCGGGGACTTCACTTCAGAAAGCGCCGCAAATGCGCTGTCTATCGGCACCGCAGACACCATAAGCGCCGCGGCAAGCGCGGTCGATACAAATCTCAAAATCCTTTTTTTCATGTTTTCTCTCCTGTGATAATTACTATTTTTTGTAAATGCTGTCCGATGCAGCCTGCGCGGACGAGTAGGCGAACTGAAGATTGTAGCCGCCGGTGTCGCCGTCGATATCGAGGACTTCCCCTATGAAATAAAGTCCCGGATATTTTTTGCTCTGCATTTCGGAAAGCGCGATTTCATCAAGTGAAACGCCGCCCGCTGTTGCCATCGCGATGCTGAAGCCTCCGGTCCCTGAGACCGTAAAGCGCATCGCAGCAAAAGCTTCGGCAATCCGCTTGATTTCGCCGCCGCTGAGCTTGGCCGCCGGTTTATCAGACACATTTATCCTGTCTAAAACTGCTGAAATAAATTTTTTAGGCAGTAGATAGTTTTCCCCGATACAGCCGGAAATCATTCTGCGGTTTCCCGGAAAAATTTCCTTCAGATAGGAAAGCATATCATTTACAGTATAGGGGAAAATGAAGTTAATTTCAAGCCCGCAGCCGTTAAAAATATTTCTGGAATTATTCAAAATTACCGGTCCGGAAAAGTTTTTATGCGTCAAAAGCAAGTCGCCGCAAGGGTGAGCAAGCTTTAATGCTTTTTTCGATTTCGGCTCGAAAATTTTTATTTCAACATCGCGAAAACCGATACCGGAAAGTGCTGTAAACGGATAGTTTTCGACGAAGACCGGAACCAGCGACGGTTTCGGCTCGCATACCGTAAGCTCCGGCAAGTCCCGTGCAAACACTTTAAGAAGCGAGCCGTCGGAGCCGCTGGCCGGGTAGGAGCTTCCGCCTGCTGCAATGACGAGACTGCGGCAGGTATAGACTTCGCCGCCTGCGGTTTCAATTGCAAATCGAGCCGCGCCGCA
>CABQMM010000203.1 GCA_902465215.1 uncultured Bacillota bacterium | reverse complement strand
TTATCACTCAATTACTCTTCTCTGAAATCGTCTTCAAAGTCGTCCGAATCGTCGAAATTCATATCAAAATCGTCTTCCTCCGGCTTTTCCTCACTGAATCCGCTGTTCATCATCTGTTCTTCGCTTTCAAGTTCTGTTTCAAAGTCCATGATAGCTTCCAGATTGCGAGGATCGTCGTCGTATTCCGAAGATTCCTTGATTTCGATTTCTTCATCGTTTTCGGATAAAACTTTGACGTCAAGACCTAATGCCTGCATTTCCTTAATCAATACCTTGAAAGATTCCGGAATGCCCGGTTTCGGAATATTTTCGCCCTTGACGATTGCTTCATAGGTCTTTACACGGCCCACAATGTCATCGGATTTTACCGTCAAAATTTCCTGCAAAGTATAAGCTGCGCCGTATGCTTCCAACGCCCATACTTCCATTTCTCCAAAACGCTGTCCGCCGAACTGCGCTTTACCGCCGAGCGGCTGCTGTGTTACCAGTGAGTAAGGACCGGTACTTCTTGCGTGAATCTTATCGTCTACCAGATGGTGGAGCTTCAGCATATACATGTAGCCGACTGTTACCGGGTTATCAAAATATTCACCCGTTCTGCCGTCTCTGAGTCTGAGCTTTCCTGTCTTAGGATAACCACATTCATCCAAAAGTCCGATAATGTCTTTTTCTGTTGCGCCGTCGAATACAGGCGTGGAAATATACCAGCCTTTTTTCTTCGCAGCAAGACCCAGATGCACTTCGAGCACCTGTCCGACGTTCATTCGGGAAGGTACACCCAAAGGATTCAGCATGACCTGAAGAGGCTGACCGTTTTCAAGGAACGGCATGTCTTCTTCCGGCAAAATTCTAGAAATTACACCCTTGTTTCCGTGACGACCTGCCATCTTATCGCCGACATTAATCTTTCTCTTCGTTGCGATGTAGCATCTTACGAGCTTGTTTACGCCCGGTGGAAGTTCATCACCGTTTTCTCTGCAGAAAACTTTAACGTCAACAATAATACCGGTTTCGCCATGCGGTACTCTGAGTGAAGTATCTCTGACTTCTCTTGCTTTTTCTCCGAAGATTGCACGGAGAAGTCTCTCTTCTGCGGTAAGTTCCGTTTCTCCCTTAGGAGTAACCTTACCTACCAATATATCAGACGAATTTACTTCTGCTCCAACCCTGATAATACCTTCCTCATCCAAATCTTTGAGGGCATCGTCGCCCACATTCGGAATGTCTCTGGTGATTTCTTCAGGTCCAAGCTTAGTATCTCTGGCTTCTGACTCATATTCCTCGATATGAAGTGAAGTCAGCACATCGTCCATCAAAAGTCTTTCATTTAAGATAATAGCGTCTTCGTAGTTATAGCCTTCCCATGTCATAAAGCCGATGAGGAGGTTCTTTCCGAGAGCGATTTCTCCGAGATCCGTCGAAGGTCCGTCTGCAATAACTTCACCTTCGTCGATATGCTCTCCGTTGGAGACAATCGGTCTCTGGTTGATGCAGGTTCCTTGGTTGGAACGCTTGAATTTCAGAAGCTTGTAGACATCTCTTTCGTTATTGTCGTCTCTTCTGATAATAATTGTATCTGCATCGACAAATTCTACCGTTCCGGCTGTTTTTGCAAGAATTACAACGCCGGAGTCTCTTGCTGCCTTGTATTCCATACCAGTTCCGACAATCGGAGCCTCTGTAACGAGAAGCGGAACTGCCTGACGCTGCATGTTGGAACCCATCAGCGCACGGTTCGCGTCGTCGTTTTCAAGGAATGGAATCATTGCAGTTGCAACGGAAACTACCTGCTTCGGTGAAACGTCCATGTAGTCGATTTGCTCTCTCGGCATAAGCGCGATTTCACCGTGCTCGCCTCTGGAAGCAACCTTTGCATTCGCAAAATGTCCATCCTCTGTAAGCGGCTCATTTGCCTGAGCAACAACCATCATTTCTTCTTCATCAGCAGTAAGGTAGTGAATTTCATCCGTTACTCTGTGTGTTTCTTTATCTACAACTCTGTACGGCGTTTCGATGAACCCGTACTGGTTAATTACCCCGTATGTTGTAAGGGAGCCAATCAAACCGATGTTAGGACCTTCAGGTGTTTCAATCGGGCACATTCTTCCGTAATGGGAATGGTGTACGTCTCGAACTTCGAATCCGGCTCTTTCTCTTGAAAGTCCGCCCGGTCCGAGTGCTGAAAGCCTTCTCTTGTGTGTAAGCTCTGCAAGAGGGTTGTTCTGGTCCATGAACTGTGACAATTGGGAACTTCCGAAGAATTCCTTGATTGCCGCTGTTACAGGTCTGATATTCATTAAAGCCTGTGGAGTTGTAACGTCGATGTCCTGTGTAGTCATTCTTTCCTTTACAACTCTTTCCATTCTGGCAAGGCCGATTCTGAACTGGTTCTGCAAAAGCTCACCCACAGTTCTCAGACGACGGTTGCCTAAATGGTCTATATCGTCAATTGTTCCGATGCCATAGTTTAAGTTAAGGATATAGCTGACAGACGCAATAATATCCTCTACGATAATATGCTTAGGGGAAAGGTCGTTCTTTCTTTCAACGAGCATTTCCTTCAGCTCGTCGTCCGATGAAGCTGCCGCCAGTATTTCTTTCAGGACAGGATAAAATACCTTGTCAGCCACCTTGAGCTCTGTAATGTCGAAGTTGACATACTGCGCAAGGTCTACAAAGTTATTTCCGATTATTTTCGTAACCTGATCTTCTTTTTCCTTGTCAAGCGCATACGCATAGATATACTCTACGCCCGCATTCTCGATTTCAAAAGCCAAGTCTCTGTTGATTTTCTGTCCTTTTTCAGCCAGGATTTCTCCTGTCTCCGGATGAATTACATCTTCGGCTGCCACTACGCCTGCAATTCTGTTTGATAATCCAAGTTTTTTATTATACTTATATCTTCCGACTTTCGCAAGATCATAACGCTTTGCATCGAAGAACAAAGAGTTAAACAACGCCTTCGCACTTTCAACTGTAGGCGGTTCAGCAGGTCTCAGTTTCTTATAGATTTCTTTCAGACCTTCTTCGTAGTTTGTTGCAGTGTCTTTTTCCAAAGTTTTCATAAGTCTCGGATCTTCACCGAAAATATCAATAATTTCCTGATTGGTGCCGAATCCAAGCGCTCTCAAAAGAGTCGTTACCGGCTGTTTTCTCGTACGGTCAACTCTTACAGAAATAATCTCATTAGAGTCCGTTTCGTATTCTAACCACGCACCTCTGTTCGGGATAATGGTAGTTGAAAACAGTTTATTATTGGATTTATCAACAGTTACATCGTAGTAAGGTCCCGGCGAACGAACGAGCTGTGTTACGACAACTCTTTCCGCTCCATTGTAAATGAAAGTACCTTTTTCGGTCATCAAAGGGAAATCTCCCATGAAAACTTCCTGTTCTTTCACTTCTCCGGTTTCTTTATTTATCAGTCTTACTCTGACTTTAAGCGGAGCTGCATATGTTACATCCCTCTCCTTGCACTCCTCCTGCTCGTATTTCGGAGCATCGGTGAGTGAATTATCAATGAATTCTAAGACCAGATTGTCCGCATAGTCCTTAATCGGAGAAATATCTTCAAAAACTTCTCTGAGACCTTCGCGGATAAACCAATCGTACGATTCCGTCTGAATTTGAATCAAATTCGGCATTTCGCAAACTTCATTGATTTTCGCAAATGTCATACGTTCTTTTCTACCTACTTGTATAGGTTTTGGCATCTTTATCACTCCTTATATTCTTAAAACAAATTACT
>CABQMM010000202.1 GCA_902465215.1 uncultured Bacillota bacterium | reverse complement strand
GGCTTTGGCACAGAGTTTTCGAAGAGGGTGAGGATGAAGCAGGAAGCTTTAACCTGATTCGAAGCGGAACGATGCTGTACCATGTGGGTGAAAAGAATTTTACGGTTGTGGCGAATAACGATTTTACGAAAAAGTATACCGAGCAGAAGCGTGATTTAATTGAGAAAATCATGGCAGATAAACTCGGACATCCTGTGCAGATGGTCTGCTGTCTGGAGTCCGAGATTGCGAAGCAGACACAGATACTCGAAGAAAAGGCTGAAGAACCGAAAGAGGACGACCGGAAACTGGCCGAAGAAGCAAGCAGGATTCTGGGCGTTGATATAGAAATCGATTAAATTTAACTTATGTGCGGAAAAACCGCGGAAGAAAACGGAGGAAAAGAAATAAAATGGGAAAAGGAATGAGAGCAGGCAAGAAAACGTCAAAAGCACAGGGCATGGGAGGCAGCGGAATGCAGAAGCAGCTTCAGCAGATGCAGGCAATGCAGAGACAGATGGAAGCTTTGCAGGCTGAAATTGAAGAAAAAGAGGTTACCACAACCGCAGGCGGCGGCGCGGTTACCGCAGTGATAAACGGAAAGAAGGAAGTTGTAAGCCTTGAAATCAAACCGGAGGTTGTTGATCCGGATGATGTGGAAATGCTCCAGGATTTAATCATCGTAGCGGTGAATGAGGGGCTCAGACAGATTGACGAAATCTCCAACAACGAGATGGGCAAGCTGACAGGCGGACTTGGAATTCCGGGACTGTAAAAACGAGAGGCGGAGACTGAAATGAGACAATATCCGAAGCCTTTAGCCAGACTAATCAACGAAATGTCAAAGCTTCCGGGAATCGGCAGCAAAACTGCGCAAAGATTGGCATTTTATATCTTGTCCTTAGAGGATAAAGAGGCGGAACAGCTTGCGCAGTCGATTCTGACCGCAAAGAGAGAAATGCGGTACTGCTCAGTGTGCGGAAATCTGACGGATACGGATCCTTGCAGCATTTGCAGCGATCCATCCAGAGACGGAACGGAAATCTGCGTGGTCGAAAGTCCGAAGGATGTGATGGCGATGGAGCGCATACGCGAATTTAACGGACTTTATCATGTTTTGCACGGGGTTATTTCGCCGATGGACGGTGTCGGACCGGAAGACATCAACTTGATGTCTTTGCTGAAAAGACTGCAGAGCTCCGATGTGAAGGAGCTGATTATCGCCACGAATCCGAATATCGAAGGCGAGGCGACTGCGATGTACATCGCGCGGCTGATTAAGCCGAGCGGCATCAAGGTTACCCGAATCGCGCACGGGATTCCGGTGGGAGGAGACCTCGAATATGCGGACGAGGTAACCTTGCTGAAAGCCATGGAGGGACGCAGAGAACTGTAGATGCAGCCGGACTGCAGGCATAATAGATGTATTGCTAAAGCGAGAGGTTTTTTGATTTCGCAAGCTGCAGCAGATAGGAGTACCTGGCTCGGGCGGCTAAAATGTTATACGAAGCATAGTCGACGGCGGTATTGTCCGTAAGCTCATTGAACATACCGACAGCCCGGTCCAGATCGGAACGGGCGCTTTTTATTGAGAGGTAAAGCATTTCGTCCTCAGAATGAGGTCGTTCGGACAGTTTGAGTTTCATGTGGCAGCACCTTTTAAACCTTTCAAAGTTATTTATAACTATTATAGGAAATTTTATTCTATTTTATTCCAAAGCAGCATATTTATTATGCATCGGAGCCTTAGAAAGTTCGGAAGAAAATGGAAGAAACTACAGGGGGACAGAAATGGGGATGCAGATAGGAGTGCTTCTGACTTATGCGGGAGCGATTATATTGATTTTTTTAATCGGAAAAATTTTTCTTTGGCCGATAAAGCTCGTTTTGAAGCTTGCACTTAACAGCGTCATCGGAGGCGCGGCGATTTTGATGATTAATGTTCTGGCAGCAGGCTTTGGGATCTTCATCCCGCTTAATATTCTGAATGCCCTGATTGTGGGAATTTTGGGCCTGCCCGGGGCGGTGCTGCTCTTGATCTTTACGCTTTGAATTTAAAAAATGACTATAAAAAGGCGCTCTTTTCAGAGCGCCAAATTTTATCTATTTCATATCTACACTTTCACACCGTTATAATTATTTCTTTTGCGCATCTTTACTTCCCGAGTTCGCGACGATGAAGAAGATAACAAGCACAACTGCGGCAATGATATAGCCGATGTATTCTGCCGTCAGAACGCCGATTTCCGCTTTCGTAAAGAAACCGGAAATGGAGCCGGCGAAGATAAATGCCATCGCTACCGGAGTGATGAATTTCATGCAAAGTGTATAGAATTTATCGAAAGCAGAGCTTTTTTTGCTTCCTGTATCGATTTCTTCCAGAATTGGATTAACTTTTAATTCCCAGCCAACCATAAGAGCCATCAGCATAGCACCGAGCGGCATTGCGATGCCTTCGGACCAGCAGTCCATAAAGTCGAGGAAGTTGTCGTTCCATGCATCGGTACCCCAGAATGTGAAGATGCCGGAAGCACCTAAGCCGTCGATTGCCACAAGAAGCGCCTCAACGGAGATTGCAAGGCATACGCGGCGTGTAATCTTCGGGCGATTGACTTTCTTTCCTTTCATGGCGGCTCTGTCTGCAAAGAACATCGTAACAACTTCGATTAAGGAAATTGCAGACGAAATCGCGGCGATTAAGACCAAAAGATAGAAGATAATGCCGAAGAAAGGTCCGATTGCTCCCATTTCTGCGAATACATCCTGCAATGTTACGAATAACAGCTTCGGTCCACTGAGAGAAATTTCACCGTACGGAATTCCGTTTGCGATTCCGTTTGCAACTGCAGCAGGAATAACAGCGATACCCGCCATCAGAGCGATGGTCGTGTCAGCAACAACGATAACAACGGAGTTCTTTTTCAGATTTTCGTATTTGCTGAGATAAGAACCGTAAGTGATCATGGCACCCATAGCCAGTGAAAGTGAGAAGAACATCTGGCCTCCGGCAGTTGCGAGTACGTTTAAGAGCGATGGAGCCTCTTCAATAAATCCCGCTTCTACCGCATATCCCGGTTTAAACATGAATTTTAATCCTTCTTCCGCACCCGGCAAAGTAAGCGCACGGATGATTACGATTACCAACATAACAAACAATGCCGGCATTCCGATTTTATTGAATTTTTCGATACCATCCGAAACTTCACCTTTATTGATTAAATAGCAGATAATTAAGAAAAGCAAGGTAAAGGCTGCGCAGCCGAACGGATTCGTGAGCATAGAACCAAAGGTCGCTCCCCCGTCAAGGCTGATGCCGAATAAATCCTGGAGTCCAAAGCTGAGTTCTGCCAGATTTAACGAAAGGTACTGCATGCAGTAGCCGCCCAGAACGGTATAAAAACTCATGATAAGGAAAGGCGCAAGCACAGCAAGCCAGCCAATCCATTTGAATTTCTTTGAAATTTGATGATAGGCACCTACCGGTCCGAGCTTTGTTTTACGTCCTAAAGCAAGTTCAGATGCCATGATAACGAAGCCTACGAATACCGCCAATAGTAAATAAGCGATTAAAAATGCAAATCCACCGGATCTGCCCATTTTGTAGGGAAATCCCCAAATGTTTCCCAGTCCTACTGCAGAACCGATTGCTGCCATGAGGAAACCGAGATTGCTGCCCCAAGAGCCGCGATTGTGTTCCATTATAAGTCCTCCTAAATAAATTATGTGAATGAAATAATAATAACATAGAACAGTTTAGCAAAATAAACGAAAAATGTCAATATAAAGAAAA
>CABQMM010000201.1 GCA_902465215.1 uncultured Bacillota bacterium | reverse complement strand
TTTGCAGGCTCAGCCTTGACTTCTTCAGCCTTTGGAGCTTCCTTCTTAGGAGCTTCGCCTGTCAGGCTTTCGATCTTAACCATTGTGTATGGCTGTCTGTGACCCTGTTTCTTTCTGTAGTCTTTCTTAGCCTTGTACTTGAAGATAATAACCTTCTGACCTTTTCCGTTTTCTACTACTGTAGCTGTTACAGCAGCGTCAAGGTAAGGAGTTCCTACTTTTACATCCTTGCCTTCTCCTAATACGAGTACCTTATCAAAAGTTACGACATCACCAGCTTCTGCATTTAACTTTTCAACAGTAATAACATCGCCTTCCTGTACTCTGTACTGTTTTCCACCAGTTTCAATTACTGCGTACATTAATTTTTCTCCTCCTCTATCCAGTCTCGCCATTGCGGGTGTCCAAACTCATTTCGGAACTTACTTACCCGGTCTGCGCGGCTCAACTCAGTTATAATATCATCTAAACAGCTAAAAGTCAAGCTTTTTCCGAAAAATTCCGTAAAAAACCGATTTTTATTGCTTGCATTATGCGACAATATGCCGAAATCTCTTATTCCTCTATAATCACGCCGTCCTCATCGACAAACATATCCATGATTTCGGAAATGTCCGCTTCAGGGATTTCCGGTTCCTGCGGCTCGCTTCCATCATTACGAATCTGGTCGAGCAGCATGCCCTCCAGCTTATCCATGATTTCAGGATGTTCCTTCAGATAGTTCTTCACATTTTCTCTGCCCTGTCCGATTCGATTTCCTTCAAAGCTGTACCACGAACCTGCTTTTTCAATCATCTTTGCGTCAACCGCACAGTCGAGAATATCGCCGGCCTTTGAAATGCCTTCTCCATACATAATGTCAAATTCAGCCTGCTTGAACGGAGGCGCAACCTTGTTCTTTACAACCTTTACGCGGGTTCTGTTTCCGACCACGCCGTCTCCGACCTTAATGCTTTCGATTCTTCTTACATCCAGTCTCATGGACGAATAGAACTTTAACGCTCTTCCTCCTGTTGTAACCTCAGGATTACCGAACATAATGCCGACCTTTTCACGAAGCTGGTTGATAAAGATAACACAGGTGTTCGACTTATTCACGGTACCCGTAATCTTTCTCAGTGCCTGCGACATCAGCCTTGCCTGTAAACCTACATGGGAGTCGCCCATTTCGCCCTGAATTTCTGCTTTCGGTACGAGTGCTGCAACCGAGTCGATAACAACGACATCGAGTGCTCCGCTTCGAACAAGCATATCGCAAATCTCGAGTGCCTGCTCGCCCGTATCCGGCTGTGAAACTAAAAGCTCTCCCACATCTACGCCCAGATTTTTCGCATAAACAGGGTCTAACGCGTGTTCTGCGTCGATAAATGCAGCCTTGCCTCCTGCCTTCTGTGTTTCCGCAATAATATGTAAAGTCAGGGTTGTTTTACCTGATGATTCCGGTCCGAATATCTCGACGATTCTGCCCTTTGGCACACCGCCGATTCCCGTTGCAATGTCCAAGCTGATAGAGCCTGTTGAAATTGCCGCAATATTCATCTGTGCGGTATCATCGCCCAGCTTCATGATCGCTCCCTTGCCGAACTGCTTCTGTATCTGCGCCATAGCGGCTTCCAATGCTTTATCCTTTTCGCTTGTTGTATTATTTACGCTCATTTTCTGTCCCTCCGAATTAGAACACCTGTTCTTCTTGTTCTTATCTTACACTATTTTGTTCTTCAGGTCAAGTCTTTTTTTATGGTATTTTGTTACAATTATATATTTATCTTCAATTTCTGTCAAGCAAAACCTTTCGACAGAAAACGACAAAGGACTTCGCTCAGGCTCTTGCTACGCAGTTTCAAACAAACTGTCGATACTGCACCCGATTGCCGCCTCAATTTCATCCAACAGCTTCTGCATCTTCGCTTTATTTTCCATTATCGTATCGAAATCCAAAATGCCGTGCTGCCGCGCTTTTTCAATGATATAGTCAAAGCGCTCGTCAATTCCGACATAAGTGTCTTCTTTCACAAGGCGATCCCCGAGGCAGATAATATCCGTTTCTGTGATTTTGCTGAGCGGATTATAATCGCAGGGATTCATATGCACCCTCACGATGTCCGCCTCCGCCTGATAGCCCATCTCGGCAAGCTTATCCGCCATCACATCCCAATGTCTGTCCATCGTCCGCGCCACATCATGCGCAAGGCCTGCGCCCAGTATCAAATCTAAATCTAAATGAAAACCGCAGTCGTTCAGCGCTTTTGCGATTCTCAGTCCGCAGTCCGCAACCGTGCGGCAATGCCGGATGACATTTTCAGGCGTATGAAATTCCTCGTAAAGCCTGCTGACTTCTTCCGGTGTAATTCTCTTTTCTTTGCGCATTTTCGTCTGCACGCTCCTTTCTCCTAACCTGTCTGCCCTATTTTATGCGCTTATAGATTTCATTCAGCATGACAAGCAGCATATAGTTTCGGTTGTATTTTCGAGAAACATTTCTGTGCTTCGTTTTGATGACTTCCGTCTTTCCCTGATAGGTCAGTCCGATGTAAGCAAGCCCTGCCGGGCGCTTTTCATCAATATCCTCAGGACCTGCTATGCCTGTAATGGAAATGCAGATATCCGAGCCTGTACGTGCGGCAAGACCTTCCGCCATTTCGCGTGCCACCTCCGGGCTTTCGGCAGTATATTTTTCCAAAGTCTCCGCTTTCACGCCCAGTTCATCCATTTTCGCCTTCCAA
Source organism: uncultured Bacillota bacterium (assembly GCA_902465215.1). Lineage (GTDB taxonomy): Bacteria > Bacillota > Clostridia > Peptostreptococcales > Anaerovoracaceae > CAG-238. The sequence goes on along the minus strand of CABQMM010000201.1, from coordinate 1,047 downwards.
GAGTAGGTCACAAGACCACGGTCAAACACCTTGGAAATTCCCGGGATGTCCGTCAGGGATTTTGCAAGGAGCCCTCCCGTACAGGACTCACAGCAGGAAATTGTAATATTCTTTTCGATGAGTCTTTTGCCAACCACATCGATTAAATCCTCGTTGTCTGTACTATAAATATAGTCTCCGATAATTGCTTCTACTTTTTCAAGCATCTCCTCGACGCTTGCCTTAGCTTCCTCTAAAGTTTTGCGCTTGGAAGTGATGCGCAGCGAGCATTCGCCCTCTTTCGCATATGTCGCAATCGTTGGGTCGGTCTGTCCGTCAATCAGCGGCAGAAGCTTCGTCTCCATCGTCGACTCGCCCAGTGCAAAGGTACGGACGATTTTATAGTAAATCACGCTGTCCTGCTCTGCGACCAGTCTCGGTTTCAGCTGTTCCTCCCACATTACCGTCATCTCGCGCGGAGGTCCGGGAAGCGCTGCAATCATTTTGCCGTTCTTTTTCAGCAGAAAACCCGGAGCTGTGCCACCGAGATTATCGAGAATTTCGGCGTGTTCCGGAAAATAAGACTGTTTTTCGTTGTTATCCGTCCAGTTATAGCCTGCGCGAGTAAAAGTCGTTTTCAGCCAGCACAAAACATCCTTGCGGCAGACGATTTCTTCGTCAAAATACTCCGCAATGATTTCCTTCGTCAAATCGTCCTGTGTCGGTCCGAGACCTCCCGTCGTGATGATGAAGTCGCAGTCTCTGTATGCAAGTCCTATCAATTCTTTCAGTCTTTGCGGGTTGTCGCCCACCGTATAATGATACATCACATCATAGCCGATATCCTGCAGCTGCTGTGAAAGAAAGGCCGCATTGGTATTTACGACCTGCCCGAACAAAATTTCCGTTCCTACGGTTAATATTGCTGTTTTCATTACTGTTTAAACACCTCTTTATTTTTGATGACATATTCCGCCCCCGAATAGACCGTCATAACGAGGCTCGCCCAAAGGAAAGCGTATGTCAGATAATAATATGCTGTCTCCACGGATGCAGGAAGGTCAAGCG
>CABQMM010000200.1 GCA_902465215.1 uncultured Bacillota bacterium | reverse complement strand
ACTGGATTGACTTTGATGCAGGATTTTTAACCGATGGTGGCACATTTTCAGACATGTCCGCGGAGCTCTTCCGCTTTGTCCTTGATGCCGCAAGCGGAAATCCATCAAAGTCAGAGCGCAGCGGTTATCGCGATATGGCAATTTTCAAGCAGAATGTCACGCTTTAACCGCTTTCCCTCCACTGCGATAAAACGGCCGGCAAATGCCGGCCGCTCAAATCGTTTCTGCAGATTATTGCCAAAACCTATTTCGTCTGCATTCTTATTTCCTGACTTACGACGTCATAGCTTCGTCCACGTCTCCATCTACATGGTTTTCTCGTATCATGCCATCCTCATTGACCGTCAAATCAAACGTTACAGAATACATAATGCTGTTACCGTTCGTATATTGCATTTCAATTTCCAAGTCTCCGGGCTCGAGTCCCGTGAAATCGTAAATCTGCCACGTGCCGACATCTTCATCCGAAAGAGTATCTGTCTGAAAATCGACCCGGCCTTTGCCGCGCTGCACCGGCTTCCATTTATATTCGGGAGCGGAACGATCTGCTAAACGGACTTTGTAAACAGTGTATGTATTTTCATCATAGAAGGACAGCCATACACCATTATGTCCGAAGCGAATTCTGCCGCTTCCAAGAATTTCATATTCCAGCTCATCCTCTTCCATCATATTCCAGCAAGATGGCGGATCAAAATCATCCGCCCCACAGGAAACTTTCACTGTGCCTTTCTCGTTTTCGGTGTTTTCCCGGGCTTTTTCCAACTTCATCTTTCCTGCAATTCCGGGATTTCCTACCGTGTCATAAAGGCTGAAACTGCCGTCTTCATTTATGTACATGGCATAAAAATCCGTTGCGGTTTTTCCATCGGAGGCAAGTTCTTCGCATGTCCAGCCCCCAAGTAATTCTTCCGGTAATTTTGCTGAGCTGCATCCCCAAGCAGTGAATGCCAAACTCATAATTACGCATAGCACGATTAATTTCTTTCTCATAATCCACTTCTGCCCCATCTTCTGCCTGCTACGCCATTTCAGCAAGCACATCATCCATGAACTCGATAATGCCGTCCGCAACCTCGTCCTTAATCTCTGCATAGTTGTGGATTTCGTGGCGGAATCCTGTGTAAAGTTCTGTTATAACATCGTGTCCGGTCCGCGCCAGCCAGTTGGAAACCTGGTATACGCCTTCACCGTACATGCCGACAGGATCCTGATCGCCGGCTATATTATAGATAGGAAGGTCTTTTGGAACCTTTGCTGCCCATTCCACACCTTCCACAGCAGCGAACATGTCAACGAAGTCCTTCATCGCGCGGTTTGAGGTCGGCTTGGTAAATGCGTCAAACGGATCCGCTGCGTGATCCTGCTGAAGATCCACTCATTTCCGAGCTTGATTTCTCCGCAGCGTTCGCACATCCACCCCAGAAGCTCACCTCCAAGGTCCGGATCGCAGTCGTCGCCCTTTCCTTCTGCCAAAAGGCGGTCAATCTTTGCGAGGGTTTCATCCGCTACAGGGAACACTCCCGGTGTGCCGCAAATGGTAGCTCCCGTCAGCTCATCGCCGTACTTTGCCATGAAATCACGCGCAATCATCGAGCCCATGCTGTGACCGTAAAGAAAATATGGAAGATTCGGGTAGATTTCACATGCTATTTCTTTCATGCGGTGCTCGTCCTCCATCATGGTGTGGCAGCCTTTGTCGCCCCAGTTGCCCCAAGTGTCGTTTTCCAGCGCGGTTTTGCCGTGTCCGACATGGTCGTCAGCCGCAACGATGTAGCCTGCCTCCATAAATCTGACAATCATGTGGAAATATCTGCGGGAGTGTTCGCCGAATCCGTGAATCAGCTGAACAATGCCCTTCGGCTCGCATGCCGGTACATAAATCCATCCGTAAACGGTATCACGCTCGTTAAAAGACTTAAATTTCACTTCATGTAACATGAGAAACCTCCTTCTTGCCGTCAGCAAATATATTTTCTATAATTTTAGCACGATTTTGCCGCTCAAGCAAGAAAAAGCCTTAGAAACCGGCTTTTTCATTTAACTTCCTATATATATGCTCTGCAAACCACGGTTCGCTTGACACTGCAAGCGCCTCTTCAGGCAAAAACCATTTCACGCTGCTGTTTTCATCTTCCTTTTTATATAGCGTTTCTTCCTCGTCAGCCTCCAAAAGATAGGTCACATTCAAATGCAGATGCGAAGAAATGTATTCGCCCTTTTTAAAGTGTCCGTCCACCGCGAGCACCTCAAGCGAAAAAATGTCTCCTGCACTCCCCTGTGACAAATCGCCTTTCTGCGATATAAGCCATGCGGGCCGCACATGTGCGGGAGTAAGACTGCTTTCCTCACAGACCTCGCGCACGGCAACGCTGAGCAAATTCCTCTCTCCGTCCGCATGTCCGCCGAGCCACGCCCACGAATTGTAAATATTATGGTAGGCAAGCAGTACTTTTGTCCGGTCGCGATTCACAACCCACGCCGACGCGGTCATATGCGCCATGCGGTTTTCACGGGAAAAAATATCTTCGCCCATACGTTCCGCCTCCGTCAGCATGGAAAGAATAATTTCTTTGTCCCGCTCTTCCTGCTCGTTATACGGCTCGTAAGCCTCGATTTGTTTTATCATTTTGCTTCTCCTTTATTCGTCTCAAGCTTCAAGATGCTTCCTATCGTGCTGATACCATAAGGGTATCTTGCGTTCGTCTCAAAAGTCTCTCCCCACTTTTCTTCTTCCCAAAGCTTTCGCCCAATCTCTTTGTAGGTGTCCGTATCGTAAAAATCCTGCAGGTTGTTATAAAGCCTGCCGCAGTACGCAAGGCCGTCCTCTGTAAATATATTCAAAACAGCGGAAACACTCTGCTCATTTTGGGCGAAACCGTTTTCGCTGCGATCCTCATCCCAAGTGTTTATCGTTTCGTAGCACAGCGCCGACACTCTGCCCTCTTCATACAAAATTTCCGTACTGTTGTTTGTAATATCCGCAAGCCCCGGCAGCGAAAAATCCAAATCCTTTGCATCGACAATTTTGCGGTATCTGTCGTCCATGTAGCGGTAAATTTTCAGCCTCGTCTCGTTATCCGTAAAAACCTGAAATTCCCCGTCACTTCGCACAACCGTCCACAGACAGTTTTCCAGAAGGGTTATCTTCTCATCGCATTTTCCGCTTGCAAGGTCAATCACTTCTGCAAGCAAGGTCACCTTTTCATCCTCGTCTTTTCCCTGTCCGCCCGCATTACTATAATAGTAGGAAATCATCAGTTTCTTTCCGTCAGGGCTTGCCGCTATGCTTTGGTAATAGGCATTTGGGTCAAGACGATAAATGTTTTCCAGCTCTTCAACCGCACTTTTGCCGTTCCTGCCTTCATGAGGCATGCGGTAGATACCGAATCCACCCGGAATCAGGCTCGTATCAACCACTCTGCCGTTCAAAGAATGCGCGTCGAAGAAAAAATACGATGCGTCTTCGGTATCGCAGCTTTGTATATTGAAACCAAAGTCGTCTCCTCCTTCTGTGATACCGTAATCCGTCGTCACGGAAATTTCCCCGTTATTTCCTTTTGCGAATTGGTAAGTCATGTATTCTTCCTTCAAAACCGGAATTTTAAAGAAGTCATTCCACGCTTTCCACTTTTCCGCCTCCTCAAGTTCGTAATCCGTACCGTCATTGGCTGTCAAAAAGGAAAAATTCAGATCAAGCATTTCGTCTGCACCGTTAATATACCCACTCAGGATATAATAGTCCAGTAAGTCTTTTACACGTACGCCGGCTTCTTTTTCACCATTTTCCGG
>CABQMM010000199.1 GCA_902465215.1 uncultured Bacillota bacterium | reverse complement strand
TGTCCATGAAGGAGCTTGCTGAAGTAGTTAATATTTCTCCTATGGCGATAAGCCATTATGAAAAGGAAGAGCGGCGACCTGATATGAAAACAATAAAAGCTTTGGCAAATGCATTACATGTAAGGGTAACGGACTTTTTAGCGAGCAGAGACGAAACCCTTATTTTTTGCCATGGAGAATTCAGAAAAAATTTTAGAATGGCGGCAAAGCAGCAAGAGCTTGTTAAAGAAGAAGTCGAAGAATACTTCGGAAGATTTTTTCAGGCAGTAAACATTTTGGGCGGAGATGTTCTTTCCGATTATCCGGTATTACATTCCATAGAGCTTTCGTCATTCGCAGAAGAAAATGCCTCGAAAATGAGAAAAAAGATGGAACTGTCTCCAAACGGTCCAATTAGCGGTTTGGTCGAAATATTAGAAAACAAGGGGATTCTTGTTTATTTATGCGACATAAATGATGACAATTTTTCCGGTATGAACGGTACGGTGAATGAACGCCCATATATTATCATCAATAAAAATATGAATTCGCAAAGAATACGTTCAACTATTGCACATGAATTGGCACACCTTCTCTTTATATGGCCAAAGGAAATGCCCAATAAAGAAATTGAGAAGATGGCAAATGCAATTAGTGGTGCATTTTTGTTTCCTTTACTTGATATGAAACGTGAGTTAGGTATTAGACGGAGTGCGATTACGAACGACATGGTAGGGGTATGCAAAGAATATGGTATTTCTATGTATATGTTGGTAATGCGTGCCAATAAAAGTGGAATAGTAAATGACTACACAGCACGGAATTTTTATATTAAGGCTAATAAGGCAGGGTGGAAAAAAAATGAACCTTCCCGTGCAAACGAAGAAAAAACCGGATTATTTGAGCAATTAGTATATCGAGCTGTAACGGAGAACGAGATTACTCCGCAAAGGGGAGCAGAACTACTGCATGAATCCATTGCAAAAGTCATGACGGAGTGCTCAGCTATGGAGGTGTAATGGATGGAATACATCAGTAGCGATACAAATGTTTGGTTTGATTTTGTGATTATCGGCAAAATAGAACTTCCTTTCATGCTTCCATATAAATATATAATGAACGAGGACGCTATAGATGACGAAATGCTTTCGCCTAAAGCGCTCAAAGATAATCTTATTTCTTTAGGGTTACAAGCAGTTGAATTATCGGAAGAAGAGTTTTATTTGGCAGAGAAGTATAATGCTCAATATACAAAGCCTTCGGTGTATGATTGCGTTGCATTAGCAATTGCAAAAGTACGAGGTAAAACTTTAATGACCGGTGATGGGGCATTAAGGAAGGCTGCAAAGCAAGAAAATGTGCCTGTAATTGGCACGATAGGTATTCTAGATCAATTGCATAACAGGAATTATATTGCGAAAAGCGATAACCTTTGCTAGTCTACTGCCGCACAAATTCAGAAGTTTTTTTCATCCGACATCTCTATAATGGAGTATGAAAAGGAGATGTCGAAATGAATATAGAAAGTATTAAACAAAACAAATTACATTTTATTCTTAGTTTTTCTGTCCCGAGCATTGTTGCAATGCTTTTGCAGACGGTGATAACGATAACGGATGGATATTTTACCGGAAACTATGTGGGTGAAAGTGCACTCGCGGCAATAAACCTCGGCCTTCCGGTTTTGTACCTGTATTTAGGTATCGGGCTTTGCGTGGGTGTCGGCGGGAGCGTAATCTGTGCCGGACTCCTCGGAGCAAAGGAGAGAAAGAAGGCTTCGGAAATTTTTTCACAAACGATGGTAAGTGCGGTGATTGCCTGCGTGATAACCTCAGTGGTTGTATTTGTCCTTTTTACGCCGATTTTGAGAGTATTAAAGGCAGATGGGGCCTTGTCAGGATATTTTACGGAGTATTACCGGATTATGCTTTTTGCGTACCCGATGATGGTGCTAGGAACCGTTTTCGGCATGTTTATCCGTGCGGACGGCAAACCGCAGATTTGCATGTTTGTAGGTATTACAAGCTGCACTCTTAATGGTTTACTTGATTGGTACTTTGTGGCAGTCATGAATATGGGAATCCGCGGAAGCGCAATTGCGACTTTGCTTGTACAAATTGTCTCGGTACTCGTTCAGCTTGGATATTTCTTGAGCCGGAGTGCCGGAATACGGTTTTGCCGTTTTGTATTCGACAAAAAAGCAAACCGTCAAATGCTGCTGAACGGTTCATCGGAATTTATCGGAGAGATGGCAAGTGCTATTTCGATGTTTGCATTTAACTATGTATTGATGAAATATGTCGGTGCGGAAGGCGTTGCGGCGTTTACGATTCTGGGATTCGTCGTGTACGGATACAGCATGATTTGCATCGGCTTCGGACAAGGCATTTCACCGCTTGTAGGCATGTGCCGGGGTGCTCGCGAGGCACAAACGGCTATGCAAATCCGTACAATTACAAACAAAATATTGATTGCAATCGGCGTTCTGGTTGCCGCCGTGTTTTTCGTTTTCGGCAGGGTTTATGCGGGAATCTTCGGATGCAGCAGTGCTGTTGCGGACATGGTTTCGTCGGGATTCAGGCTTTATGCGATTACTTTCCTGGTTATGGGGTATGATGTAATCAATTCTATGTATTTCACAAGCTGCGGGGATGCAAAATCGTCCGCACTGATTTCTTCGCTGAGAGGAATCGTTCTGCTTTTGGCATTTACGCTGATTCTTCCGGCAATACTCGGAATGACCGGCGTTTGGCTGGCAGCACCGTGTACGGAAACCTTGACGGCAATCGTTTCGGCATGGCTTCTCACAAAGCAAAAAAGAAAGATTCAAACGGCAGAGTAAATGAACATGAAAGGAAAAGATAACAACACCATACAAAGCGCGGTTATAAATGAGGCGATAAATTACATATTTGAGCATATCGACGAAGACATCACGGTGGATGATGTGGCCCGGCATTGTTCGTATTCCAAGTATCATCTGATGCGAATGTTCAAAGCGAATACAGATGAGGCACTCTATCAGTTTATCAAGCGGGTGCGCCTTGAAAGAAGCGCGTGGCTGCTCAAGGTGGAAAAAGAAAAAAGCATCACGGAAATCGGGGTGGAGTACGGCTACTCTTCCTCGAACTTTGCGACGGCATTCAAGAAGCATCTGAATCTTTCGCCGGCGGACTTTCGGAAGCCCAGTGAGCGCCTGGTCGAAAAAAGCTCGTTTTCGCATGGGATTTCCTTTGATGAAATGGGAAACGCAGAAAATCAGATTACAATTGAGCATCTGGAAGGTTTCACTGCGATCTATGAGCGGAAGAAAGGGAATTACCATAACCTGCCGGAGGAATGGTGCATTTTTATTGAGAAATATCAGCACTTGGCCGACGAAACGACAATGTATATCGAATGCACAATTGACGACCCTTCGATTACAGACGAAGACAACTGCATGTATGAACTGTGCCAAACCGTTTCGCCAGATAGCCCTGTACTAAAAGAAGACCCGGACATCCTGACGCGTGATTTTGCCGGCGGCAAGTATGCGGTCTATCATTTCAAGGGATTTCCGCAGTTCATGTTCATTTTTTGCAGATGGCTCTCCAAAACCGGGAATCACCTTGACGAACGACCGATTCTTGATATCTACCGTTATGTGGGTGAGGATGGTTATATGGAGATTGACATTTGCTTTCCGCTGGTTTGATATTGTTCCGCTAATTGGGCGAACATTATTCCGATAAGATTGATATTGTTCCGATAAAGTGATATGCTGTAGGCATGAAAGGGGATAGACGAGTATGAGCACAGTCTATGAAAAATAT
>CABQMM010000198.1 GCA_902465215.1 uncultured Bacillota bacterium | reverse complement strand
TTGCATCAAGAATTGTGTCTGCAGGCGGAGTCACGGAGTAATCTCTGCGGTCAGAGGTTCTCTCGCGCTTGCCCTCCTCGTTGATGATATACGGTCTTGCGATGACCCTTCCGCAAGCCCAGTCACCAACCAGAAGCTTTCTTGCCGTTTCGCAGATTTCATACAATCTTTCCAGCGGAATCACTGCGGTGTTTGCCGCAATCTGAAAAACGCTGTCCGCCGATGTATACACAATCGGCTTTCCGGTCGCTTCATGCTCCGCTCCGAGCTCTTCTATGATTTCCGTGCCGCTTGCCGGGTAATTCCCAAGGCAGCCGACACCGATTTCCTTTTCAAATGCTTCCATGAATTCCTTCGGGAATCCGTTCGGATAAGTCTTAAACGGCACATCCGTCCGCAGCCCCGCGATTTCCCAGTGTCCCGTGGTCGTGTCCTTGCCTTTGGAAAGCTCCGCCAGCCTTCCGAAGCAGCCTTTTGGCTCTGAAACCGCAATTTTGCCACCCAGAACACCATCTATATTTCCCCAACCAAGTGAAAGAAGGTTCGGGATATTGAGGCCGCCGTTCTTCTCCCAAATATGTCCAAAGGTGTCGCAGCCCTTGTCGCCGTAGTCGGCAGCGTCCGGCATCTGTCCCACACCCAAACTGTCAGTTACCACCAAAATCACTTTTTTCATATCTGTACCTCCTCAGGTTTTGCCTGCAAATAATCGAGCGATACCAAGCGATATTCCACGCCGTTGTACACGCCCTTCAGTCCATTCGGAAAAACATCCTTTCCGTGAAGATGTCCGTACACGCATTTTTTCACGCTGTACTCCTCCATCAGCCTCGTAAAATCCGATGCTTGATGTTTATCGTTCGTCGGGGGATAATGCAGCACCCCGATGATTTCGGAAGCGCCTTGCTTCCTCGCTTCTTCCAGTGACATCCGAAGTCTTGAAACTTCGCGGTTATAGATTTTACGGTCATGTTCCGAAAATCCATCCATTCCCGGGCAGGTCCATCCACGACTACCACAAATCGCAATTTTTCTGTCGTCTTCCGTGATATACGCTTTGCACTGCATGAAATTCATTGTGCCGTCATCATACAAATTATTAAGTTTTCCCGCAGACTGCCACCAAAGATCGTGATTTCCCTTGAAAAAAACTTTTTTCCCGGGCAACGCATGCACCCAGTCAAGATCCGCCATCGCCTCTTCGAGCCGCAGCCCCCACGAAACATCGCCGCAGACGATTACGAGATCCTCATCTGTGACCGTCTCAAGCCAGTTTTTATGCAGTTTTTCCGCATGACCGACCCACTCTCCCCCGAAAATATCCATCGGCTTTTCCACCGTCTCGCCGAAGGAAAGGTGCAGGTCACCAATCGCAAAAATCTTCATACTTATTTATACCCCTTATATCTCCGTTATATCGGAAATTTCCAGAACTTCCTCACTTTCCGGCGCAGAAAGACTCTCTACGCCACGCAGTTTTCTCTCGATTGCACGCGTTCTCGTCCCGATAAGCTTCTCCAAATCTTCGTCCGCCATTCTGAGGCGCTTCCTTGCGCTGTCCAAAACCTTTCCGAAAGTTCCGAACTCCGTCTTTACCGCTCCGAGCACTTCCCATACCTCGCTGGAATGCTTCTGAATCGCCAGCGTTTTAAAGCCCATCTGGAGGCTGTTTAAAAGCGCCGCCATCGTCGTCGGTCCCGCGATATTTACCTTATATTCTCTCTGGAGAACATCTAAAAGCCCTCTGCGCACGACCTCCGCGTAAAGCCCTTCAAAAGGCAGGAACATGATGCCAAAATCCGTCGTGTACGGCGGCTCGATGTACTTCGTGTGAATGTCCTTCGCTTCGGACTTGATAACCCTTTCTAGATTTTTCGCCGCTTCTTCGATTGCTGCCGCATCGCCAAGCTCGTATGCATCCACAAGCCTGCTGTAGGAATCCGCAGGGAATTTCGCGTCAATCGGAAGCCAGACCGTCCGTTCGTCATCGCCCGGAAGCTTTACTGCAAACTCAACACGGTCCGCGCCTGTCGACTTCGTAATCACATTTTCCTCATACTGCTCCGGCGAAAGGATTTGCTCCAAAATTGCTCCGAGCTGCACCTCGCCGAGAATGCCTCTGGTTTTGACATTGGAGAGAACCTTTTTCAAATCTCCCACGCCGACCGCCAGATTCTGCATTTCGCCGAGACCCTTGTATACCTGTTCCAGTCTGTCGTTTACAAACTTGAAGGACTGCGTAATGCGGTCTTCCAAGGTTTTCTGCAGCTTCTCATCAACGGTCTTACGCATTTCCTCAAGCTGTCGGTTGTTATCGTTTGTCAGCTCTCCGATTTTCTTTTCCATGCTCAGGCGGATGTTTTCGAGTTTTTGCTCGTTTTCAAGCGCCATCTGCGAAAAACGCGTATTGATGTCCGCAAGACGCTTATCCAGATTATCCGCACTGTCCTTTTGATTCCTTGAAATCAGCTCGCCGAACACCTGAAGAGAGTTCTGCGTCTGCTGAATCATATCGCGGTTTGCCTGTCTGATTTCCTGAAGCTGCCTCTCCGTATTCTGCGTATCCGCTTTCATCTCGGAAAGCTGTTTTCCGAGCCCTCCTGCCCGCATCATCGCAGCAGCTGCCAGCACTGCTGTAAGCAGGCAGAGAATAATAACTATGTATAACAATGTTGTTTCTGTCATTTCTTACCCTTTCGATTTTCTTTTTCCTGCGCCGCCTTTTCTGCCGCTGCTTTTTCTTCTGCAACTGCCTTGGCATATTCCGGGTCAGTATCCAGCCGTAAGTCCTTATACGCTTTTTCCAGCGCGTCGATGTCCCTGCCCGCCGAATTCATACTCGCCTGCACACCGACAAACAGATTCTTTAATTCCTGCACGCCGATTTCCTTGCGCTGTTCCTTGCGGTTCTGGAACTCATACAACGCGATATTTCGCTCACAAAGCTTGCAAAATGTCTTTTGGCTTTGATAAAAGCACTCTTTTAAATACTGCGCCTTTTCGTCATCTTCCGGGACTTCAATGTTTTCCATCGTCAAAATCTGCGCTGCCTCGCTGAATTTTTCATATGCTTCGATATACTCGTCAAAGTTTTTCCTTTTAAAAGGCATGAATTTCTTTAAATATCTTCCCGCCTCGTTGTTTTTCACACCGTAAGGCATGATAATCTGCACGAAATACTTATCCACCACTTCATATAACTGATCCGCATATGCCATTGCATTTTCCTCCTTCTCATAGGTACTTGTATTGTACCACACCTTTTGCGTAAAAAAAAGAGTACACCCAAAATTCGCGCAAAGAAACAAAACACCCCTGCCGGATCGATGTTCGTGCAAGGGGTGTATTTCGTTTTCGATATAAATACTTTTACCGTATTATTTATAAGCCTTCTTAGCTGTTTCACAAAGTGCAGCAAATGCAGGTGCGTCATAGATAGCCATTTCGGAGAGCATCTTTCTGTTGATTTCGATGCCTGCCTTCTTAAGACCGTCCATCAGTCTGCTGTAGCTGATGTCGTTCATTCTTGCAGCAGCGTTGATTCTTGCAATCCACATCTGTCTGTACTGTCTCTTCTTTAACTTTCTGCCTACATATGCAGATCTTAAGGATCTCATAACTGCAGGGTTAGCAGCTCTGAATACTTTGCTCTTAGTGCCGTAGAAACCCTTCGCTAATTTTAAAATTTTCTTATGTCTCTTATGCGCATTTACGCCTTTTTTAACTCTTGCCATTTTTCTTACCTCCGTAATATCAAACTATTTTGCCATAGATCTGAGCATTCTCTTTAAGTCC
>CABQMM010000197.1 GCA_902465215.1 uncultured Bacillota bacterium | reverse complement strand
TTCCTTTCCAAAATTTACATTCCTATCTTACCGCAATCCGGGGTAATTGTAAAGTGCGATTTTTAGGTTTTGTAGTAAAATTTTCAGCCTTTCTGCGCAATCCGCCCTCAGCCCCGGCAGCGCCGCCCGTCGCAGCGCCGCCGACTGATTACTTAATATTTATTAGGATGAAAAGTTAAAACGCTGAATAAATTGAAACTGAACAAAAACAGAAAAAGACTGCCCCTCTCGGACAGTCCGCTAAATTCTGATTTTTTTCGCCAAAGATACCGCTAAGCTAACCTTTACGGTCGCAGGCAAAATCCCAAAAAGTGCCGCCAAGCAGATTATCCTACCGCTCTAATAGGAAAACCCTTACGCCTTGCTTACCTTTTCATCCAGATGCTTCTTCTGCCACAGAGATTCATACATCTGAGCGATAACTCGTCTCCCGACTCGCACGCCTCTAAAACTGCGTGCATCACGGTTGCTTGCCAGCGCGGGATTCTCACCCGACTTCCGTTAGTTACCCTCATGCTAAAATATTCAATTCCTACACAAATAGTATCATAAAAGTCCATCTTCGTAAAGAGCAATTTTCACTTTTTGCCAAAATCATTGTAGCCGCACCGGAATCGTGATATAATCGACGATGTACATTTGTGCATATACATATATTATTTCGATACAGAGAGGCATAAAAAATGGAATTGATTGTAGGAAAAGTTTTGGCGATATTTTTGCTGATGGCAGCAGGTTTCGGCGTGGGAAGGCTGAAGATTCTTCCGGAGGGGTCCGATGCGACGCTTAACGTACTGCTGATTAAGGTCGTCACGCCCTGCATGATTCTTTCTTCGATAACTTCAAAGGAACTGACCGACGACACTCTCAGCATGACGCTTCAGACTTTTGCGGGTTCTGTAGTGTTTTTCGCGATTGCTGGCGTACTTGGCTATTTCTTCGCAAAACACATGCTCCACGTAAATCCTTCAAGCAACATCGGGGTGTATACATTTGCATTTGCGTCCATCAACACAGGCTTTATGGGTTTTCCGGTGACGCTGGCGCTTTTCGGGCAGGATATTTTTTATCTAATGGTTATGCAAAATGTTATCTTAACCGTCTACTTATATTCGGCAGGACCGCTTATGTTGAAGCTGGGCTGTGCGAGCAGTGAAGCGCTTCCGGCGGGAGCTGCGGACACTGCGAGTGCTGTAGAAACGGCGGGTGCGGCAAGCAGCAGTTCTGCGCTGAAATCCTTTTTTGTGTCGTTTTGGAATCCGAATGCAGTTGCAAGCGTCATCAGCCTTGTCATGCTTTTTGCAGGTCTGCACCTGCCGAAGCTGATTTTCGAGCCGGTTCAGACACTCGGAGATGCCACAATTCCGCTTTCGATGCTTTTGGTCGGTCTGCAGCTTTCGGAAAGCAATATTTCCGGCTTAATAAAAAACGGAAAGATTCTCGCATTTTCGCTTGTAAAAATGCTTCTTCTTCCCGTTCTTACCTTTTTCGCAGTCAACTGGCTTCCTCTGGCGGTCAGCGTCAAAATCTGCTTGATTTTTGCGGCTGTTTTTCCGGCTGCTGTTGCGGTTGCGCCTGTCACCGCGATGGAAAACAAGAACTCGCTTGCCGCGGCGGAACTGATTGCGATTACGACGCTTCTGTCTGTTGGCACGATTCCTCTCTTCGCGACCCTGCTGACACAGTTTTATCTGCTTTGAACAAACGGCAGGTAAGCCATTTGCGTCTGCACTATAAAAGCTGATAAAACAGCCCGTGCTTCGTACTGTACCACACAAGCATTCCGTGCCCGCGCCTTGGAATGCGAATCTGCAGATCCCACTCTGGGTATGCTTTGTACATATGGAGCTGGTCTCCTGTAAGGAAAGCGACGAAAGAAATATAGTCGTCTTTCTTCATCGGGTGCTCGCTCGTAATATACCAGTCATCCTCGACGGTTTCCACACAGATGGAAGCCGCCTTTTTTTCTCCTTCCGTGACATCTTCTCCGTTTATTTTTCTCGGCTCGATTGCCTCAAGCTTCCTGCCGCAGCAGCTAATTTCAGCGTTGCCGGTACAGACCGTCACATTGCCGCAGATCGGGCATACATAAAATTTACTCTTTTTCATATTTCCTCCCACAAAGTCATTTTCAGCAAGGCTTCCGCCAAGCACTTTTTCCATATCGACACCGAAAAACTTTGCGAGTTCTCTAAGGAGGCTGATGTCCGGACAGCCTGCGCCGCGTTCCCACTTCGACACGGTCTTATCGCTTATATTCAGCTCGTCCGCAAGCTGTTTCTGCGTAAGCCTGCGCTCTGTGCGAAGCTCATATATTACCTTTCCGATTTTTTCGTAATCCATCGTTTCCTCCTTTTCCTTCGACGCGTCCGATTCTCGCACGCCGCCTCACAAGTTTTCTGTCTCATATCAACAGGTTCAGTATACCTCGGACGGGCGGTGAGCACAATCGACGCTGCGTAGAGAAGGCTTGAATGCACCAAAACCTACCCCCTCACATACCTTTGGTTCCTGCTGCTTGGTTTGTCCGGGATGGTCATTTTAATAAGATTAAGCTCTTCCGCGGGATGTAAATAGTTCCTGCGAAAGGTTTCTTTTGATTTGAGCCCCAGCTTCTGCATTAAGGCTTTGCTTGTATACGGTGTATCATATTCCATCACAGCGAGCAGTTTCTTGACATATTCGGTATGCCTTTCGTCGTCCTCTTGGATTTGCGCAGAAACATCATCCAAAATTTTGTCAATCTGTGAAAGCATGAATTCAATAAAAATCGTTGACTCGCCCTCCGTATGACACCTGCTTATCGCCTCGTAGTATTCCTCCTGAAATTCTTCTATTCGACTCTCAATCGGGATATATCTGAAAATGGGCTTCCAATTCGACAGTATCGCAGTATGCCACAATCTTGCCATTCTCCCGTTTCCGTCAGAAAACGGATGGATAAAAACAAATTCATAATGAAAGACACTGCTCAAAATCAGAGGATGCACATTTTTCTCTGCCTCTTTCATCCACACAAAAAGTTCATCCATAAGCTGCGGAACCAATTTCGCCGGCGGTGCCATAAAAATGCATTTTTCTCCACTGAATACGCCTTCCTCGCCGTGCCTGAATTCTCCCGAGTCCTGCACAAGATACTTCGTCATAATCCCGTGAAATCGCTTTAAACTTTCGATGCTGCATGGTTCTATCTCTGAAAAGCACTCATATGCTGCAAAAGCATTTTTAACTTCCTGAATTTCTTTCGCCTCTCCCAGCACCGTTTTTCCATCGATGATGTCTCTGACCTGCCCGATAGAAAGTGAATTTGCTTCAATTTTCAGCGAGGAATGTATTGACTTTATTTGATTGTTCTTCCTAAGATGCGGTTTTGAACTCAAATTGGATGTCGCAGTAATTTTTCCGATTTTTTCGGATATTGACGACACATAGGTTAACATCGCATTCGTAATTTGAAATGGCGGTTGATAGTTTTTCATCCGTACGCCTCCGTTATCTTGCGTATTATCTTGCGTATTATCTGACTCAATTATACACTGCATTCAAATAAAAAGCAATCCTATACAAAAGCAGAGAGCCGAAGCTCTCTGCCAAAAGTCAATTATTCAAGTATATCTTTTCTCGTGAGGTTGATTCTGTTCTGGCTGTCGATTTCAAATACCTTAACTTTTACGGTATCGCCGACATTCATCACATCTTCGACCTTTGCCACTCTTTCCTTCGCCATTCTGGAAATGTGCAGCAGGCCTTCTTTGCCCGGAAGGATTTCAACGAATGCACCTACAGAACCTTTCGC
>CABQMM010000196.1 GCA_902465215.1 uncultured Bacillota bacterium | reverse complement strand
GTCGCAGGAGACGATTTCCCCGTCAAAGGCTTTCGCAATCGCAATCGCATATTTGGTTTTTCCGACTGCTGTCGGTCCCGCAACCACAATAATTTCTTTTTTCATCGTTTGAAACCTCGTTTTCGTAAGTTTACACACGTTTAAACATTTTTTCGATTTCGTAATGCGTCAGTTTTATAAAAGTCGGTCTGCCGTGCGGACAACTGAACGGGTTCACGCACTTCGACAAATCCTTGATTAAAGCAGAGATTTCCTCATCGGAGAGCTTATCGTTGGCTTTTACGGCCGCCTTGCAGGACATCATAATCAGTTTATTAACAACGACCATATTCCGAAGATCTGTAGACGCATGGATGTTTTCTATAAATTCTTTGATAAAATCTTCTGCTTCGGAAAGCTCCATGAACATCGGGATTTCAGACACGCGATAGGTGTCCGGCCCGAATTCTTCCATCGTAAAGCCCATCTGCGACAGAGCGCTGAGCCAGTCTGCGTCATCTTCACCTGCAGAAAGCGATGTTGTGATGATAAAAGGCACCAAAAGCGGCTGCCTCAGTTTTTCGCTGTTTTCGTACTCTCCCACCAGCTTTTCGTAGAAAATACGCTCATGCGCTGCATGCTGGTCGATTAAATAGAAATTCTGTTCATCCACAGCGGTTATATAGGTACGGAAGATGACGCCTGTTACCTTTATTTCCGTAATATCAAAAGGTTTGATTGCAGGGGCTTCCAAAGGAATGCTCCGCAGTTCAGCTTTCTCTTCAGGGAAATTTTCCGCAGTGTCAGGAACGGCTTCAGGATTCGTTGTACTTGGCTCATTGGTTAACAATATATTTTTTATGTCAATTTGTTCTTCGGATTCTATTTTATCCATGCGCGCTTTAAACGGAGCACGGTTTTCTGCTGCGTTTTCTTTAATCGGACTGAAAATGCGTTCGTAAACCTTTCCGGAGCCGATAGGTTTGTCCTCACTGAAGAGGTTGTCGTATTTTACATTTTCATCTTTTTTTTCTTTGAAGAGATTTCCCGCATCAGGAACGGCCTCTTTTGTTGCCAGAGCGCACTTGATTGCCCGGGCAATGAATTCCGATATGAGAGCTTCATCATCGAAACGAACCTCTCTCTTGTTCGGATGAATATTGACATCGATCGTTTTCGGGTCCACCTGAAGGAAGAGATAAACAACCGGATAGCGCCCTTCAAAAAGCCGCTCTTTGTATCCGAATGCGACGCCTTTTTCCATGACTTTGCTGCCGACAACCCTTCCGTTGACGAAGAAAATCTGACTGCCGCGCGTTGTTTTCGAAAGCGCAGGTGTTGAAATATAGCCGCTTATCGAAAGCCCCTCTTCTTCATAGTTCACAGGCACCATGTTTTTCGCATCGACATCGTGATAAACGCGGATAATCGTATTGAGGCGGTTTCCGTCCCCCGGCGTCGTAAAAAGAATTTTACCGTTATTAATCAGTCTGAACTTGATGTCTTTATAAGCGAGCGCAATCTGCGACAAAAAGTCGATAATCATGCCGCTTTCCGCTCCGTCGCTCTTCATAAATTTTAATCTTGCAGGTGTATTGTAAAACAAGTCTGTGATGATAATGGTGGTTCCGTCCGGACATCCCGTCTGCTCGTTGATGACAGGCTGTCCGCCATGAAGCACAAGGCGGGTTCCGGTTTTGGAATTCTGCGTTTTGGTAATCAGTTCACATCTGGTTACAGCGGCAACGGAAGCAAGTGCCTCACCACGGAAGCCGAGGGTTTCAATCGCTTCCAGGTCTTTGACCGAGGAAATTTTGCTGGTTGCATGGCGCAGAAAAGCTGTCAGGACCTCTTCGCGTGCAATTCCGCATCCGTCATCGGTCACCCGTATATAGGACTTCCCGCCGTTTTTTATTTCAATCACAACGGAGGAGGCTCCTGCATCTAAAGCGTTTTCAACCAACTCCTTGATAATAGAGACGGGACGCTCGATTACCTCGCCTGCTGCGATTTTATCGGCAATGGATTTATCTAAAACTCTTATCATGTATGGTTACTCCGTTCGTATTTCTGTTTCATTGTATACATAGAAAGTATACCACAAAAAAACAGAAAAGACCACCTTTTGCTTTCATGGGTAACCAAACTTTCGTGGGGGCTGGCAAAAATGGGGGCACTCCGTGGGGGCTGAACAAACCCCATAGAGATTTGGAATTCACCCCATGAAACTTTGGATGGATTTTTAAATTGTATACAAAAAAGAGGCTTGATTGGAGAATTTCTATCTTGCCTCTTTTTTGCTTTCTCTTTAAAATCGAATTGCACTGATTTTTCTCGAGAAAGGAATACACATGAATGATATCATAAAATTACTTAATTTAGAAGACCCGGATGTCATAATCAGCTCCGTGAATGTGCAGGATGGCTGCAAGGAGATTACACTGGAGCGCAAGCCCTCTGCGCAGTACTGCCCATATTGTAAGACACGTATGCATTCCAAAGGTATCCGAAAACGTTCCGTCAATCATCCCATGATGCAGGATGGTTTTTCCTTGCGCCTGATTCTGAAACAGCGCAGGTGGAAATGCACCAACCCTGCCTGTTCGCACGAAGAAAATGAGCATTTTGCATTCATCTCTCCGGGACGCCGCAGTACCAATCTCACAGACATTCTCATTCTTGAAAGCTTTAAGGATTTGAATTTATCCGCTGCCTCTATCGCACGCAAATTTCATGTTTCAGATACCTATGTGCTGAAAGTCTTTGATCGCTTCGTCAACATGAAAAGGCTTCCTCTTGGCGAAATTTTGAGCGTTGACGAGGTGCACCTGAAAATACCGGGCGAATGCGAATACGCTTTGGTTCTCTTTGATTTCGTATCCAGACAGCCCATAGACATGATTCCCAGCAGGCGTCAAAGCGTAACCGAACCATACTTTGCATCTATCCCGATAGAAGAGCGCAAACAGGTTCGTTACCTCATCTGTGATATGTACAACCCGTATCTTTCTTTTGCGGATAAGTATTTTCCCAATGCAAAAACGGTCGTGGATTCTTTCCATGTTGTTCAGTTCTTAGAACAGCAAATCATGACTCTTTTGCTTTCCATGCAGAAAAAATATCGCACGCGCGATGAAGCGTTAAAACAGCAGAAAGAAAAGGACGCGGGACGCGCCCTTCGCCTTCCGCAGTCCGATGAATACTATCTTCTGAAAAAGCACAAGTGGATTATGCTGACAAATGTTGAAAACATCAACTACAACGCACCCTCCCGCTGGGACAGGCATTTTCGCTACTACATGGACACTTACGCATATGAAGAACATTTCTTTCAAATGGATTCTTCCCTTCCCCAAATCCGTGATTTAAAGGAAAAATACATTCGCTTCAATGCCGATTGTGCCGGCGACGAAAGGAAAGCTTCTGCTGAGCTTGATGTGCTCATAGCCGAATACAAAAGCTGCGATTTTTCTCTGTTTCGCGAGTTTGCAAGGCTTCTTCAAAAGCATCGCAGTGCGATTATCCGCTCTTTTTCTATCGTCGATACAAAGGTCGGAAAGGTCAGGCCTTCCAACGGTCCGACCGAATCGCTGAATCGCAGACCGAAAGATATGAAGCGAAACGCCCGCGGCTACAGTAATTTTGAACATATCCGCAACCGAATTCTGTTTGCACTCCGTATGGAAGCACCCATACTTTCCAAGCCACGAGAGGAAAAAGAGTTTCGGAAGGTCACCGGCAAAGTTCGAGGTCCATACAAGAAAAACAATAAATAACGAATTTCAGAAATCAGTGCGTAAAAAAACAGTGGCCGTAAAATGGGGTATCCAA
>CABQMM010000195.1 GCA_902465215.1 uncultured Bacillota bacterium | reverse complement strand
CAATTCCGGGCATGAGCAAAACAAACTCGTCGCCGCCATAGCGAATCAGAGTTCCTTCTTTCGGGGCGGTCTCTCTTATAACCTTCGCAACCATTGCCAGAAACTGATCTCCCGCATTGTGCCCATATGCATCATTACAAAGCTTAAAATCATCAATGTCAATCACTGCAATTCCTGCATCCATATGGGTGTCCTTTATATTGACCTCGTAAAAGTTGCGGTTATATGCCCCGGTCAGCGTGTCTTTATGGTTTTCTTTCCTTATTTTGCTGATTTGCTCTTCGTATCTTTTTACGACATTGCTGATGTCAAGACGCGATGCTGTAATCAATTTCTTTTTCGCATCCGAATAGGAGTACATGATTCGCTTATATGCAAATCCCTCTTTTTTGTCATAAATAGTAAGGAATATGGTGTAATCTTCCTGCTTTTCCAGTACGCTCATGATGTGTTTGAGGTTCAGCGTTTTACGAAGCGTTTCCTTTTCGGCATCCAGTGCATGATTCTCAATAAATTTCAGCATTCGCTCTTCATAATTGAAGCTCGCGATTTCCGAGTCCTCTGGATCTACGGAATAACTGATAAAATAGATTCCTGTATCAATATCGATATTTAAAATACTGTCAAATGACTTTCTCAGTGATTTATGCAGCGCGCGCTCGTTAATTTCCTCAAACAGGTTCTTGCCCGTAATCATTAAGTTGTCATCGTCAATCTTTTCAATTCGGATTGAATAATATTTCAGTTCCTCACCACGCACGTGAAAGCAAATCTGAAAATCGTCGCTGGTTTTTTCCTGCTCAAAAAAAGTACGCAGATATCCTTCATTCAGATAATCTTCCCATACCTTTGCACCGGCTTCAAAATCAAATTTCGCCCTATATTCTGCTATCAAATTTCCGACCGAATATCTTTTTTCTTCAAAACTATCTGCGATTTTATCACAATGAATGTAATTGCTGTCGCTGCTGTATTCATATTCCCATATCGTATCGCAATAATGCTTCAATGATTTCACCAGCAGTTTCTTTTCGACCATGGCTGTATTCCTTTTCGAGTTTTTTTCGTATCAATATTATCTTTCCTGCATCCATTAAAGTGCCGCAATTTCCTCCAAGGTAAGTCCTGTCGATTCAGAAATCGCGTCTACGCCCAGTCCGAGTTCCTTAAGTTTCTTAGCAATTCCAATTTTTTCTTGTTTTGCACCGCGCTCAGCACCGGCGCGCTCACCTTTGCTGAAGCCGGCGCGTTCGCCCTTGCTGAAGCCGGAATGTTCTCCTCTGGTGAAGCCTTCCTCGTACCCGTCCAGTCTCGATATTTCAAGATCTTCTTCTCTGGTTAATTCTTTGAATAACATCTCTACAATCTCCGTTCCGTACTTATCCAAAAATTCCGTGAGCACGCCTTCCGCCTTGCATTTCTCAAGGACTTCGACAATTACATCGTTTGTCAGTTCGCTGTCCTCTTTATAACTTCGCATGATTTCCACGAAGCGGCTGTACTGCCTCAGCGTCTCACATTTCCTTAGGATTTCTGAGTTTTTCTCTGTATTGATATTATACACCCTAACGACGAGTTGTAAAGCATCTTCTTCGTCTTTTTGCTTCTCGCCGAGGAAGGAATCCGAGAGGCGGAGCTCCTGATAGGCAGGGAAATCTTTCGTACCGTTGTAAAGTACCGCAAAGGTAGGGCGTGGTATCATCAGGCGTTTCTCGCGGTAAAGGCGGGTTGTGTCAATCATGCGTTTCAGCACGGTGGATATGTACAGAAGGTCACGAAGCGGCATGTTTTCGTTGATGGTTGACTGATGCTCGACGAGCACCACAAACCTGCCGCCCAAGACGAAAGCGACATCGTTTTTCAGAGTACGGAAGAGAACATCTTTAATCGTAACGATGTCAATTGGCGTGTTTTCGTCATAGTTCGTATCAAAGAGCGCGTTATAGAGTTCAATGAGTTTCGCTTTGTCATGAAAAATCGTGACAAAAACCGAATCCTTGTAGGTTCATTTCACTTCCTGCGTTGTTTCCGTTTTGTTATTCATTCTAAAATTCTCCTTTTTTAGTTTGTAGGAGAATAGTACTATTCTTGTCACTATTTTACATCATATTACATATATTGTCAATACATATTTTTACAAATTGAAACAAATGTTCCAAAATGCAGCAATCCGCCCGGCGCATTGCCGAGCGGATTACCGTCATACATACAAGTTCTTTCAAAAAAGAGATAGTTGCTATTTCGCTTTCGTCCAAGTTCTGCTTGCATACTTGCATTGCTTTAATGCAGTCTTGGCAACGAGTTTAGCATTTTCATCGTACACTCTTACCTGAACTTTATAGAAATACTTCGTGCCCTTCTTACCACTTGTGTTCGTGTAGGAAGCAGTTTTCTTCGTCACGGCAGACTTATAGGAAGCTGCTTTCTTCGTTGAGCGGTAGAAGCGGTACTTCACGGTGAAGCCGAGGTCTTTCAGTTCCTTGATGGAAGCGTTCACCTTCGCGTCGCTCTTCAGGACTGCTTTGATATTCTTTTTCGCAGTCTTGCTTGAGCGTGCGGTGAGCTTCATGTTCTTAACGATGGATTTCGCTTTTTCCATCTTCGCTGCGTTGTCATCGGTTGGCTCTTCCACTGCCGTGTCAACATTGTCTTTGTTGATTTCTGCTTTGACGGTTGTGCCTGTTGCTTCGTTTACGAGTTTCTGAAGTTCTTCGCGCTCGTATGTCTTCTGTCCGAGCGGCGTCTTGACAACGAGTTTCGCGTTTGTATCTTTCAGCAGGGACTGAAGGAAAGACTTATCGAGGTTCAGTTCGAGTTTCTCTGCGCCTTTCGCATCGCTGCCAGCGATAGCGAGTACAACCTGTGCGGATTTCTTTTCCTTCGCCTGTTTTAAGATTTCCTTCTGGTTATCTGCTTTTACCGTTACAGTCGCGGTCGTGCCGCTCATCTTAACGGTTGTCGGGGAAGTGGTTACTGCTGAACCTGTCTTGCCTGTCGTTTCGACTTCGGATTCCGGCATTGCCGCTGCGCCTGTGATGGTCGAAAGATTGTACTTCTTCGCCAGTTCATTAAACTTCGCTGCGTCTGCCTCGGTGATGTATTTTTTCTGCTCGTCTGTCAGTTTTTCAAAGGCGTCACTGGCTGCCTTTGCCTCGCTTTTGCTTGAGCTGTCGGTCAGGGCATCCAGTTTGTCTTTTGCCTCCTGAATTTCGCTGTAGAATTTCACCTTTTCTTCGACGGCTTTCAGCTTCGCAAGTTTCGTATCTTCAATCGAATTCTGTACGGTGCTTGATAAGCTGTTATACAGGTCACGGATGTCTTTGGCTGCATCTTTCGTGTTCTTGTAGTTTCCGATTTTGATTTTGTCTGCGGCAGGAAGCTCTGCGATGGCTTTTTCGATGGTGTCTTTTGCATTGCTGCTGTTTACAACTTTTAATGCGTACCATGTGCCGCCGTTTGCCTGCGTGTTTCCTGCCTGATTATTCATCGATGGCCAGCGTCTTTCGCCGCAGCCCACATAAATCGTATCGCCTGCCGTAACCGGGATGTACTGCGTCCGCTTATAGAAGCTGCTTCCCTGTACATTGGAGGTTACCTTTTCGTTTAAGAAAATCTTGGTTAAGAAGTTCTTGTTTGCCGCGGTCGGGGTTACCTTGATGTTTGCGGTTTTGCCGGAAATGAGGAGCGTATAGTCATAGCTATTACCGGAAGTTCCGCTTGTAAAGGACGGGGTTAAGGTTCCGCCGCTTATGCTGAGGTCTTTCAGCGTGGTGTCGGAGTTTGCCCATGAGCCGCCGAGGTCTTCGCCGTAGCCTTTGGTTGTATACATGATGCG
>CABQMM010000194.1 GCA_902465215.1 uncultured Bacillota bacterium | reverse complement strand
TATGCAGGCAGCATTAAGGACGGCGAGGTCGTGGTCATTCGCTACGAAGGCCCGAAGGGCGGACCGGGTATGCGTGAAATGCTGAATCCGACCAGCGCACTTGCAGGCATGGGTCTTGACAAGACAGTCGCTTTGATTACCGACGGCAGATTCAGCGGCGCAAGCCGCGGCGCTTCCATCGGACATGTCAGCCCGGAAGCTGCAGACGGCGGCTTAATCGGACTGGTGCGCGAAGGCGATATGATCGACATCAACATACCGGAATATAAAATCAGCGTTCGTGTTTCCGATGAAGAATTTGAGGAACGCAAAAAATCCTATGCAAAACCGGAACCGAAGGTAAAGGGCGGCTGGCTGGAAAGATACGGACGCCTCGTATCCTCCGCAAACACCGGAGCTGTTTTGAAGTAAAAAGGGAGGACAGAAAAATGAGCAATAAATTCAGCGTTACATTGACGAAAAATCCAAAGGCAAAGCCGGATCCGGATAATCTGAAATTCGGCAGAACCTTTACAGACCATATGTTTTTGATGGACTATACCCCGGAAAAGGGATGGCATGACGGCAGAATCGTGCCTTACGCTCCGCTTGAGCTTGACCCTGCATGCACGGTATTCCATTATGGTCAGGAAATGTTTGAAGGCCTGAAGGCTTACAAGACCAAAGAAGGAAAGGTACAGCTTTTCAGACCGGACATGAATGCGAAGAGAACAAACAACACGAACCAAAGAATGTGCATGCCGCAGATTGACGAAGAACTTTTCGTTGATGCGGTGAAAGCGGTTGTCGATGTGGACAGAGACTGGATTCCGCAGAAGGAAAACACTGCATTGTACATTCGTCCGTTCATCATCGCAACACAGCCGAAGCTGGATGTTTCCGCCTCCGATAACTATCTGTTCATCATCATCCTGAGCCCGGTAGGTCCTTACTATGAAAACGGACTGGCTCCGACCAAGATTTATGTTGAAGATGAATATATCCGCTCCGCAATGGGCGGCACAGGCTTCGCAAAAATCGGCGGAAACTATGCAGCAGCAATGATTGCAGAAAAGAAAGCGCACGACATGGGATTCGACCAGGTTCTCTGGCTCGATGCGAAGGAAAAGAAGTATGTAGAAGAAATCGGAACTTCCAACGCATTCTTCAAAATTGACGGTGAAATCTACACTTCGTCCTTAATCGGAACAATCCTTCCGGGCATTACGAGAGCGTCCATGATTGAAGTTATGAAGGAATGGGGCTACAAAGTCAACGAAACCCGCTTCACGATCGACGAAATTTTCAAAGCAGGCGAAGAAGAAAGGCTCGAAGAAGTTTTTGCAACCGGAACCGCTGCGGTTATCTCTCCGGTAGGCGAGCTTTACTGGAACGACAAAAAACTTGTAATTAATAATGGGCAAATCGGTGAGCTTTCCCAAAAGCTTTACGATGAACTCTACGGCATCCAGACCGGCGAAATCGAAGACAAGCGCGGCTGGACCGTACCGGTATAAAGAAAGCGAAACGAAGTTTTCTTCCCTCAATAAAAAAATAAAAATTTTAATTTTCTTTTAATTTTCGACATGTATGATTTAGACATAGAATCAAACGGAAAATTCAGAAAAAGGGGATGAAACATTATGAAAAAGATATGGAATGAAAACAGAACAAATTTTGGAACTGCAGCTTTAGTGCTCGTATTGACCGCTTGCCTTATTTTCACTTCGGCGGGCTTCGCTTCAGCAGCAAGTGCTTCGGCACTCACCGCACCAACAGGCCTTCAGACCGTTGACAGAGATGATGACGAGCTTACCCTCGTGTGGAATTCTGTTTCGGGAGCGGAAGGATATGAGGTTTATCGCTATTCGAATGCTTCGGGCGAATGGCTTTTGGAAGAAAGAACCCGTGATGAGCATGCGGAGATTGAAGACCTGTTATCCGCAAGCACTTACAAATTTAAGGTAAGAGCGGTACAGGGCGCGCAGACAAGCGAATTTTCAAAGGAATTTACTACGGCAACGGCTCCAAGGGATGTTGATTACCTTCGTGCTTCTTCCAAGACCAAGACAAGCGTTACGCTGAGCTGGAATCAGGTAAAAAGAGCGGATAAGTATCAGGTTTATAAATACAACTCCAACACAGGAAGCTGGAAAAGACTGATTACGACTTCTAAGACGAGCTATAAGGTGACAGGCCTTTCCTCGGGGACCTATTACAAGTTCAAAGTCCGTGCTGTCACGGAAGCTTTGGGATATAAGTACTATGGCGATTTTGAGGACATCAAAGTAAAGACGAAGAGTTCGTCCGCATCTTCCTCAACCTCCGGCTATATCGGACTCGCTAAAGCAAAGAAGATTGCTCTTGAAAGAGCAGGCGTCAGCGCATCAAACGCACAGTTTGTGAAGGCAGAGCTTGACTATGATGACGGCGTACGCATCTATGAAATCGAGTTCTATGCAGGCAATTACGAGTATGAATTCGAAATCAATGCCCGCACGGGAGCGATTTACGATTACGATAAAGACTACAGATGGGACGATTAATCAGAAGGGGCTTTCCAAAGCCCCTTTTAGGCGTTTCATAAAGGAGAAAAATGAACAATTTACTCAGAAACACAACTGCAATCGCATGCACAATCTGCCAAAACTACATCGATGAATTCAGAAACTGCTGCTCTGAAGAAGCAGCGCCGCTGATTGCTGTCGATGCAACCTGCGGAAACGGCCACGATACGCTATGGCTTGCGGAAAGTTGCGATAAAGTATATGGCTTTGACATTCAGGAATCCGCGATTTCCCGGACTGCCGCGCTGCTTGAAGCACATGGGATTGCCGATAAAGCCCAGCTTTTCTGCGACAGCCATGCGAATATGGCGAAGCATCTTTCCGAAGAAATTGCGGTCATAGTGTTCAATCTTGGATATTTGCCGAGCGGCGATAAGAATATTACGACCGATGCCGAGACGACACTTTCTGCGTTGGCAAGCTCGCTCAGCCTGCTGCGTGTAAACGGTCTTTTATGTGTAACGATGTATCCGGGACATCCTGCCGGAAAAGCAGAGCGCGAGGCCGTGCTCGCGTGGGCTGCGCTGCTTGACAAGCGGGCGTACCACTGTGTTCGTACCGATATGCTGAACCAGCCGGACTCTGCCCCGGAAATTTTGTTTATTACGAAAAAATAGTTTGTTTTGCATGCCTGTAGGCTTTGGACATCGAAGGTCCGCTGTTTACAGGTTTTTTGCTTCCTCGTAGCGCTTTACTTTGCCGGTAGTGGTTTTAATCATCGGCAGGTCGGTAACTATGAGACGGAAGATTTGCTTATAAGACGGAAGCTGTTTGTTGATTTGGTCGATGTCCCGGCGGATTTGCGACTCAATCTCGTCAGCGGAAGAAAGCCCGAGAATTTCTTTCATATAAGACGGCTTGTATACAATCTTCGCGCAGAGCGCTAAATCTTTTTCGTCGCCGTTTTCGTGGCGCGGCTGCCCGAAAATCATGTTTTCTTCCACATAAGGCAGGTTGCTGATGAGCTGTTCAAGTTCTTCCGGATAGACATTCTTTCCATTTTTCAAAACGATGACATTCTTTTTTCGCCCGCAGATGAATACGAAACCATCCTCGTTCACATAGGCTAAA
The DNA here is from genome assembly GCA_902465215.1 of uncultured Bacillota bacterium. Lineage (GTDB taxonomy): Bacteria > Bacillota > Clostridia > Peptostreptococcales > Anaerovoracaceae > CAG-238. The sequence continues at coordinate 225 of CABQMM010000194.1, read as the reverse complement.
TCTCCGGTGTGAAGCCAGCCGCCGGCAAGAACCTTTTCGGTCTCTTCCGGGTTTTCGTAATAGCCGGACATGATATTAGGACCGCGCGCAATCAGCTCTCCGATGCCATCTGCATTCGGCTCGTCGATGGCAAGTTCAATCCCCGGAAAGGCTTTTCCAATTGAGCCGGGACAGCGTTCGGCGGAGTCTTCAGCCGCCAGCATCGGAGCGGCTTCGGTCATGCCA
>CABQMM010000193.1 GCA_902465215.1 uncultured Bacillota bacterium | reverse complement strand
GAGCTTTGGCAGCGACGCTGGGAATCATTGTTCCGGGCATTATCCTGGTTATCATCGTAACATCCATTTTAAATAAATTCAGAGGCAATGTGTATGTCGAAGGCGCCTTTTACGGACTCCGCCCGGCATCGACGGCGCTGATCGCTTCGGCAGGCGTTTTGGTCGCAAAAATCACATTCCTGAACCTTGACTTATTTAAGGAGACCGGAGCAGCTTTGGATTTGTTCAACATGAAGGCGATTGTCTTTGCGGCGATTTTGCTCATCTTCACCAGATGGGTCAAACAGACGAAAGACCTTCACCCTGCGATTTTTATAGCCGTTTCGGCGGTTGTCGGAATTGTTTTCTCCTTTGCGGGCGTGTAATGCGGTGCAGAAAAAAACGTGGCGCTCCAAAGATAGGAATATATGTCATTTTGGGGGATTTTGGGAAATCGTAATTATAAAGAATTTGATGATTCAAGGAGGAACAAAAAATGTCAGACAAATCAGAAAGAAAAATTGTCAAGCCTTGGCAGGCAGCGGCGATGCTAATTGTTGGAGTTGCAATCATTATCATCGGTCTTCTCATGCTCAAGGTAAACAGCAGAATCGTTCTTGCGGTTGACGGCGTAGTTATGTGCTTCATGGCTTGGTGTTTCGGAATCCGGTATGATGATCTGCAAAAAGGCATTAAGGACACAATCACATCGATGATTATCGCTATCCTCATCCTGCTCGCAGTAGGGGTGCTCGTAGGAACATGGATGGCATCCGGTACCGTTCCTGTAATGATTTACTACGGAATGAAAATTATTACACCGGGTCTCTTCTTGCCTATCGCATGTATCCTCTGCACTATAATGTCCACAGTTGCGGGAACGTCTTGGGGAACGCTTGCTACTGTAGGTGTTGCGTGTATGGGAGTTGCTCAGGGCCTCGGCGTTCCGCTTCCGGCGGCAGCAGGAGCAATCGTAGTCGGCGCGTTCTTTGGGGACAAAATCTCTCCGCTTTCAGACTCGCCGGTTATCACAGCAACCGTTTCCGATGTACCTTTGATTGAGGGCATCAAGCATTCGCTGATTACAACCGGTCCGGCATGGTTAATCTCGCTCGTATTCTTCTTCGTATATGGACTGAAATACAGCGGCGGCAGCGTTGACGGCGAAGTGTACAACGAAATTATTACAACTGTAAACAGCACATTCAACCTTTCGGCATGGCTTTTGATTCCGGTCATCGTTGTTATCGTGATGATTCTCATGAAGAAACCGACCCTTCCGACCTTCGTATGCGGCATTTTGGTAGGCGCGGTTATCGGCATGATTTCACAGGGCACCGGTCTGGTTGATATGTTGAACTATATGTACAGCGGCTATGTAGGAGAAACAGAATCTGAGGTCGTAAATTCCATGCTTACAAGAGGCGGCTTCACCAGCATGCTCAGCACAATCGCTTTGCTGATGGCAGCAGGAATCTTCGGCGCACCGCTTCGTACGGCAGGCGTTGTGGATGTACTTCTTGACTTTGTTAAGAAAGTCGCAAAATCCTCGAAGTCCATGTCACTGGGAGTACTTCTGCTCCACGGCATTTTCTTCACGATCACAGGTGCTTACTATGTATCCTATCCGGTAGTCGGCGAAATGGTGAAAGACCTCTATCCGGAATACGGACTGGACAAAAAGAACTTAATGCGTACCATGCTCGACACAGGAACAGGACTGGCTCCGCTGGTTCCGTGGTCAACAACCGGTTCCTACACAGCGACAACACTGGGAATTTCCAACATGGCATTCGCACCGTTCGCACCGATGCTTTGGCTTTCCATCGTATTCTCAATTATCATGTCGGTAACAGGCTTATTCGTTGTTAAGCTGAAAGCAGATAAATAAGGCAGACTCAGGAAGGCAAAACAAGAGACAAAACGGGAGAAAAGAGGAGAACAAATGGAAAAGGTAATTCAGCGCTGGTTTGATATGATTAAAATCAACAGCATAAACGGACACGAAGTAGATTTGGCAGATTACATAGCAAAAGAGCTGGAAGGCATGGGATTGGAACCGCACTACAGCTATTTTGAAGAAGATACGGAAAAAGTAAGGCCTTCCTTATGGACGGTTTTGGACAGCGGCAAGCCGGGAAAAAGACTGATGCTCATTGGTCACATCGATACCGTTGATGTAGCGCGCGGCTGGAACACAGACCCGTTCACTCCGACGGAAGACCCGGAGGAAGAGGGTAAAATCCATGGTCTCGGCGCAATGGACATGAAGGGCGGACTTGCAGCGATTTTGGAAACGCTCGAATATTACGCAGCTCATAAGGACGAAATTACGGGATCTATCATCGCTTGCTTCGTTGCGGACGAAGAAGGACTTTCCAAAGGCACCTATCAGCTCGTAGAAGAGGGCATCGGCGCAGACTATGCAATTATGGCAGAATGCAGATATGACAATGTGGCAATCGGCTTCAGAGGCAGATACAGCTTTGAAGTAACCGTTCACGGCGTGGCGGCTCATGCAAGCAAATATCCGGAAGTCGGTGAAAACGCTTTAATTACGGGCGGAAAGCTCGCAGAGGCAATCGAAGCGCTTCCGACACTCACACATCCGAACCTCAAGCACGGTACCTGGTGCGTAAGATACATTGAAGGCGGAAACAAAGGCACTCTGGTTGTTCCGGACAGTTGCTACATTTTCGTAGACCGCTATGTGGTTCCGGGCGAAACCGAAGAAACCTGCATTCAGCAGATGATGGACGCAGCGAAGAAGCTCGGTCTGGAAGGCAAAGTTGACATCAGACTGAAACCGAGAAAATCTCCGTACATGCAGTCCTTCGCATTGGAACCGGATGATTACTTAGTTGTTACGCTGAGAGAAAAATTCAAAGAAGTTACAGGGGAGGAACTCAGAATTGAGTATGATCCGTCGGTATGCGACTCCAACATTTTGGCGGTATCGCTCGGAATCCCGACTGTAACCTTCGGACCGTCCGGCGGCGGAATGCACTCCGCAAACGAATACGGTCACACTTGGCAGGTAAAGAACTGTGCCGAGGTTTATAAGAGAGAGGTAGCAGAAATCCTTAAATAAATAAGAATGAAATTTAATAATGCAAAGAACTCCTGCCTGAATGCGGCGGGAGTTTTTTGTTGAAATTTGTCGAAATAAGGTATATAATCCATGCATTAGAAGAATTTTTTACTCAAAAGAAGGGGGATTTGAAATGAAACAAAAAAATTTTGGAAAGAAAGTGATTGCAACGCTTTGCGTGCTTATGCTGGCGCTTGGTCTGGCAGCGTGCGGAAACGGAAATGACACCTCTCCTGCTGAGAAGTCGAAGGTGGATGGCGCTGCGGCAAAACTTGCTGCGGAAAATCAGCTTTGTGCACAAAAATACAAAGAAGCCATGGAAAATCTTTTGGAGAACAAAGTCTTTCCGAACGGGGACAAGGCTTACACGAATGAAGGCGACGATACGGACATTTGGGGCGAAAACGATTTTGCGATTACGGACATCGACGGTGACGGCATAGACGAGCTTCTGATTCAGGTTGGAAACGCGCCGACGGTCGGCGAAGTTTTCTATATTTTCCAATACGATTCGGCATCTGACAGCTTCAAGGACGAGCTGATTGAATATCCGGCTGTGGACTTCTTTGAGGGCGGCTGGCTGACGGTTCAGGCGTCGCACAATCAAGGCATGGCAGGCGATTTCTGGCCTTATGCTATTTATAAATACAATGCGGAAAAAGATGTTTACGAGCAGCAATACTACATCGACGCCTGGGATAGGGACTACTTCCCGGAAGACTATCAGGGGAGCCCGTATCCGTCCGATGTGGATATAAGCAAAACAGGCATCGTG
>CABQMM010000192.1 GCA_902465215.1 uncultured Bacillota bacterium | reverse complement strand
TTGAATATTATGTGATAATAATCACATTTTTATTATAAATTATTGGCAAAGAATTTTCAACATCTAATATTTTTTCATTTATCCTGTCACAAATTCTATGGTATAGTGTTTAGTAAGTAGAAGGGGAGAACGGCAGATGAATAAAAGCGGACTGATTGAACAACTTTATAGCAGATACTACGAGCCGCTCATGGTCATTGCCTGTTCGTATACGCATGATAGGCAGGCGGCAGAGGACTTGGTGCAGAACGCATTTCTGAAGGCGATTTTGTCGTATAAGCCTTCGGGGAGCTTCCTTTCATGGGCGAACCGCGTAATCCGAAATGATTTTCTGAATTCGATTCGAGCAGAAAAATATCGCGCGGACAATGAGCCGGAAATGATGGATTTAGCGGATTGTTATGACATACTGGAAAGTTTGATTCACAATGAGAAAAAAGCCCGGCTCGCGGCCATGATTGCGTCGCTGCCACTGCGGCAGAGGACGATTATGATTGAAAGCGTTTATCTGGAGCTCGACGATGCAAAGATTGCGAAAGCGCACGCAATGACGGCGGCGAATATAAGGCAGGTACGGTCGCGTGCAAAGAAGGCGCTGATAAAAATGATGGAAAATGAGGAGGACGCAAATGAATAATACCGAAAAGAAAAGAGATGAATTTGACCTTGCTCTGGAAGATATGAAGATGGAGTCGGAAGTGGATTTAGACCGTCTGATCGAAAAAAGAGTGAAACAGATGATGGTTCGGACTTCCCTGAAAGTCGTACTGGTTGTTTTGCTTATCGTCGCTCTTATTTTTCTCGGGGTGAATCCGATTATGAATCTATGCAACACAAATCCGATTAAGGCAGATGAGGCGAAGGACGGGTATGCAAGTCGGCTGTTTCAGACGCTTTCGGCATATGTCGAGACCGTATACCCGCAGATGAGGCTGTATATGATTGGCGAAATTGAGAAAAAAGGCTTCGGAAAGTATGAAATTCCGCTGTGCTTAGGTACGCGCACGCAGCGGCTTCTTGTGGGGAAAATGAATGCTTCTTTAGAAATGGTGCGTGGAGAGTTGTCCGTGAAAAGCGATACCGACGGAGTGCTTATTCATACTGCTCACACAACCATTGCAAATGCAGGTGATGGAGGCATAACGGACTTTGAAAAATACAATGACAGTGAGCTTGAAGATTTGGCGGAGCTGCCGAAATCAGCACGAATCCTGCTTCAGGTGCAGCTTCATAAATCTGTAAAACTCGAAGATGTGCTTGCGCTTCAAGTGGGAACACTGGAACCCGTGTGGGCGCAGATGGATACGAAAAGCGATGGATTCATGGGTGGCATTTCTTTTAAGGGTGCAGTTCTGTATGAAGGTGACAAAGACCGTGCCGATATGAACGCATCGCAGCTTCGGGAAGTCTATATTAAGAATCTGAAGACACTATCCGAGAATTATGAATTGTGGAACGGGCTGGGAATCAGCTGGGGAAGCTCTTGGGCCCCCGGTGAAGTTGCGCTTCGGCATATCAATGATGCGCTTGCAGACGCAGAAAATACAGAGACATTTATGACGAAGAACTTCTATCTCTACGGCTCACGGGATGACATTATGAAGTACATCGAGGATAATAAAGAAGAATTTTGCACAATTGAGGATGTGCGGCTGTCGGAGCTGGTGGGGTAAAAAAGCAGCTTTTTTGTAACGAAACCCCGCTTTACGTTACTCACTATATGAAAGCAAGCGTAGGAAAGGAGGAAAGCGTATGCCATCACCAAACATGGATGAAATTTATCGCCGTCATGCGAAGTCGGTTTATGCTTTTCTTCTTGCCAAAACCGCGGACAGCATGCTCGCAGAAGAGCTGACGCAGGAGACATTTTATCAGGCAGTAAAGTCGATTGGCGGCTTCAAGGGAGAAAGCAGCGTATCCACGTGGCTGATTGGAATTGCAAATAATGTTTTGCGAGGATATTTTCGCAAGCAGAAGAAAGAAGCCGAAGAGGAACTGCCAGAGACCGAAATTGCGGCACGCGGCGGAACATCCACAGAAGATATCGTGCTGAGAAGCATGGATACCATCAGTCTCATGCAGGCAATGCACAGGCTGCCGGAGCCTTATCGGGAGGTTTTACACCTGAGGCTGACAGCAGATTTATCTTTTAAGGAAATCGGTCAGATTATGGAGCGCACGGAAAACTGGGCACGCGTGACTTACTATCGCGGAAAAGAAAAGCTTTTAAAGGGGGTTGAAATAGAATGAAAACAAACAAGATACCATGTGCAGTTATCAAAGACCTGCTCCCATCCTATGCGGAGGATTTAACAAGCCCGGAAACGAGCGGGCTTGTGCGGGAACATTTGGAGGAGTGTCCGGACTGCGAAGCCGTCTATGAGGCGATGCACGGAGAAATTCCGCCGGAGACAGAGGGCGATTGCGGGATTGCCGCGGACTCATCGGAAATCGACTACCTCAAAAAAGTCAGAAATACGGGACGAAAAAAGATTATCGCATCCGTTCTTGCTGTTCTTTTGCTTGCAGGCGGTGCGGTATTTGCAAAGGTATATTTATACGGAAGCCCGATTGACGATTTTCACATGATGGTGAGCCGTCAATGTGCGGAAGCATCAACGGAGTTCGAGGAAACTGGGGAATACGAGGACTTTATAATATTCAGCTGCTGGATTGAAGGCACGCGCGGGCAGGCGTTCACGCATTACAAGATACGGGAAACCGATGAGGGGAAAGAAGTTGTCCTTTATGCCGCGCCTGCTTCGATTTTCCACAAGGATCTCACCATGCAGATTTGGGTTCCGGAAGGGACAGAAAGCATCACCATCAAGGGCGATACCTATGGTGAATATGGATGGATTACGAAAAGAGCGAAGGAGCTTTTTGCCGCGCGCAATCCGTATATCGGTGACATCAGTGCAGACCAGAAGATAGCGAATCTTCTCGGGGTCGGCGAAAAATTAGGAAGCTACACAAACAAGCTTGACACTGAGGAAAAAGAAGGCTGGGAATATCCGTACGGCTGGGAACTCATATTCGATGAGCCATGGAAAGATGGAGAAGCAGAAAGGCGCAGTGAGAAGATGAAAAACTATGCTTATGCGCTGATTGCACTCATTGACAACTGCGGAGAAATCAGCTGGACTTATACAACAGAGGACAGGAAAATGCATACCGAAAGCGTAACGCTCGCAGATTGGAAAGCAGAGTATCCGAACGACAACACGAATCCGGGTTTCCGCCTTGAGTTAAAGGATTATTCCAAGTATGACTATTATGTGCAGAGACTTTTGGAGAAGCTGGATATATAAGAAATATATCTTTTCGGGTATAAAATCGAATAGAGCCATAAAAAGTGCACCCTTTCGGGTGCATTTTTTGTAAAAGCCGTCTGCTACAGCAACGGCAGCTTATTCAGTATAATCGTGAAGATAACCATTCCGAACAGTGCGAACGGGTAGGTCGCACCGTAGCCTGCGCCCGGGTCGTCGCTTCCGACCGCGTCTGTAGCGGCACCGAGACCCGGCGTGGAGGTCATGCCTCCGCAGATTGCGCCGGAAAGCATAATCCAGTTCAGTTTAAATACATAGCGGCCAACGAAGAAACCCGCCATGATGGCAACCGCACCGACGGCAAGACTTACAAGTGCAAGCGTAATGCCGGAACCTGTAAGTGCATCAACAGCACCGTAGCCGTAATTAAGACCGACAATCGCAAGGAAGAATGCAAGGCCGAGTTCGCGGATAATTGCAAGGACTTTCGGGTCCATGCGGAACGAAAGCGGGCCGATTTTTCCGATATAGCCCAGAATCAGAGAGCCGATCAGAATGCCTCCTGTCGATTCG
>CABQMM010000191.1 GCA_902465215.1 uncultured Bacillota bacterium | reverse complement strand
GGACTTTTTCCTTTCTTTTCGTACCCGTTATTTTTCACCCAAATGGGTGAAATAAAGGGCGGAATTAGATTTTCGGCCAAAAAGCGGAGAGGTCCTCATGCTGCATATGCCGGTCATGTACTTGATGTCGGCCTTTGTATGACGCTTGTGTTGCTATTCTGCGAAGCATCAGGTGAAAGGATACGCAGTCATATGCATCGGGCCTGACGAAGCGGTACGAATGTTTTTTAAGCTGTCTGTAAGAAAACGTCGGCTTACACCTGCTCTGCAAATTTGCATAGAACAGTCCTTTATTCTATGCTTGCATCGGAGCTGCGGCCGCGGAGAACGAAGCAAAATATCAGGATTCGTCGAAAGACCGGAGACGGACGCGTGAGAGCAGGGCAAAAATCCGAACACTTTTGGAGAAAGGGTGAAAACGGCTGTGGGTTACTTTTCAAATTGTGCGATCGACCATGAGGAAGCTGCCGCTTTTGAGCGTGCGACCGGCAGTTATCCGACCAGACAGGAAACATTGAACTACTATTTAGAAACGCTGACCATGGCGCTGGAGGAACTGGGCGGAGGACATCCTCACGACCCATTTCCCTCAGAGTATGACAGCTCCTCCCGTCCGACGCGGCGATACCGGTATTTCGAAGTGCCGTGGGCAAAGCCGACTGTGCAGGATCTGCTTGCGGCGATCGCGGAGGTCCGTGAACTTATTCGGAGCACAGACCGGGAAGCGGACGGTTTCGGAGATGCAGCAGGAGACGCCGCCGATCAGAGCGCAAAGGAACGTTTAAAGCGCGCGCTCGCAGCATAGAAGGTATGATATGGCAAAGAATTTCGAGAGAGAATTGAATGGTATGGCGGCAGAGAGGGAACACAACTTGGAGGAATACTACGCTTATATGGCGGTTCGTGTACTTGATGGCTGTGGCGCCGGACCATGCGATGGGGAACCGTGTGTATTTCATTTCTTGGATAGTTATGAATGCACGATATATGTTAAATCGGAGCAGCTGGAGGGCAGTTATTGGATCCGCGCGGACGGGGGGCGGGGCTTGTGGAATTACGCCTATTCCGCGGCGCCCACCAGAGGAGAAGACGGTATGCTTCATTGCAACATCGATTCCTACCTCCGCCAAGGACTCACGCCGTCGGAATACCGAGATTTTGAGGAAGGCTCGCTGTTGACCGACGTGACAGATGATACGATAACCTTTCTGCGGAGAAAGGACCATAAAGCGGAAAACATTACCGAATTCACTGGACGGTGGGGTGTTGAGACCATTGTTGATTACGCTTTGAGAGACCTGTTCTTCGCACCCCACGGGCTGATGCTCGCGGGAGATGATGTGGAACGTCTCAGTTTTGTCTATGAAGATGATAACGGCAAAGCGGCCAAGAACACTGTCGGCGTTTGTCATGTCGTGCAGGAACTTCTGAGTCATTCCCATGATTTGCATAAGCGCGATCTGAACAGATTGATCGAATGGCTAGACGAGCATATCGATTTTCACTATGTTCAGGAACTCGAATTTTTAACGAGGACGGGCAATTACAAGCTGCGGCTGGGCGATCCGGTGGTAGGAAAAGACCTGATGAGCGTGCGGATTTATGACCGAAGCCTTAAGAAGGTTCTGGAAAGTTACCTCCCCATGGGTTCGAAAAACAGGAAACAGCAGGTAAGGCTGTTCCTCGGCATACTGCTGTCGGAAGACTCCATAGAAGACGCCATAGAAGATGCAAAGCGTCAGATCAACAAGATGAAAATTCTGGGTTATGCAACATAACGGCGTACCGCTCGGAGACGAAGAGAGGACGGAAAATCCGTATCTTGCGAAACGGGCATAGAGATGATAAACTAAGAAAACAAACAAGGTGGGAGGATTTCCGACAATGAAGAACAGGTTCGATCTGTCCGAGCTCTATACCCGGTTTATTCAGCTTTTTGAGATCAGCGGCATCGAAGACGTGTTCGACGACGACCACGACGATGACCACGTACCCTATGGCGAGAAGATGGTCATTCGAGTCACGCCCGAAAAGACCTTGAGCTGTAATGTCCTTTCGGAACGGCTGACGATCGATCTGTACGCCGATACGCCGGACGGCGTTGTATGGCTGCACGATCAGCCTGCGCCGCTGACGCGCGGCAGCGGCGGGCAGTTGATCTTTGAAGCGGAGGACTTTCTGCACACGCATCTCGGAGAGCTGGATTGGGGATTTAATGAGGAGGGATGGGAGTCTCTGAAAAGGCAGGAAGGCGAGGTGCACAGCTGGACGTACCTTTCGACGGAATGGGGAGTTATGGGAGTGATATCCTTTTCCTTGCACCCAACGCATTGACCGTTGAGGGAGTAGAGGTGAAGTCTGTCGAGTGGTTAAAGGATTCACTTCTGTGGGGAAATGAAAGGGAAGAGGTGATCCGCAAAAAGATGATGATGGTGGAGGAGGCCCTGCGCTGCCCGCATACTTTCTCCGACAGCCGGGAACTTGCGTCCCTGCTGACGAAGTCGATTCCCTGGGCAGGGGTCGGCTCGGTACAGTTCGAAACGGATCGCGGATATTGCAGCTTGCATTGGCCGCATGAATGGGACTGGGGGCGGGAAACGTATATTGACAACGCCTCCGGTGACGACCGTGCGGCAGAACTTGCTTTCGGTTTCTATGAAGTACATTACAGATATAAATGGCTTCGGGATGGGAGATTTCATTTGAAGCCGCCGGTGGCGGCGGAAAAGTGCGTGAGCCTCCTGCTGACGCTGTTGACCAAGGCTTCCTTTGAGGAGGCAAAGCGGACGGCGGATGACTACATACAGCAAGAGGGACTGACAGCGGATTGGGAAGAGAGGGTTTTGGAAATTGAAAGGTGCGGTGCCGAGCCGGTGGACTTGAGACACTTCAACGCATACGACTGGGGCATTGTTGTCGATCTCTTTGACCTGTACGGCGTTGAAAAAATCGGAAAGAATGGAAACGCGCCCTGCAAGCTTCGTATGGGAGATGGGTGCGAATGCAATGTGTCCGTCAAACGGGAGCAGCTGGCGGTCGACTTTTTGGCGAAAACTGCTGATGGCGCTGTTATATGGCTTTATAATGAGCCGATACCACTGACAGAGGACGGACAAGGGACGCTCTGCATCGACATGGAGAAATTTCTCCGCGAGAAACTCGGATGCAATGTGCGCTTGGAAGCTGCACGGTATCCTGAATGTATAAAGGACACGGACAGGTTTCCGCGCAGCTGCACACAGTTTGCCACGGAATGGGGCGCGGCAGCTTTCAACGAGTATAACAACAGCGGAACCGTGTATTTTGCGCCGGGGGCCTTGTGCATTTCGGGAAAAGATGTGTACTCTATCTATGCGTTCTATGACGAACACTGCAAAGCAGACTGGGAAAAATGGGACGCTGCCACAGGGGTACGCAGCCTGGCGTGGAAGCTCCTAAAGTGTCCGCATGAGCTGAACAGGGAAGATGCGGACAGCTGGATCGCATCGCTGGGACTCGGCGACTACCACTTGAGAAATCATTTGGAGCAGCTTGAAATTGAAGTGGGGAGGTACCGCTGCACGCTGACGCGGGACGGCAGCCGCTCTGTGCATATGGAGTACAATGACCTTGAAAGCTGGGAGGCCGTGTGCTGCGACATCCTTCTCGAGAAACTGAGGGGTGTGGGGCTGTGGATCAAAACCGTTTTCAGGATACTGGCGGGAGCATCCATAGAAAGCGCAAGGACCGAAATTGCAAAGCTGAGTCTTTTGGGATGCGTAAATAATATCGAATAGTCCGGAGCAGACGGCAAGCCCTTCGCGTGTAAACGCGAGGGGCTTGCTTTCTGGAAACCGCTATCTTGAGGG
>CABQMM010000190.1 GCA_902465215.1 uncultured Bacillota bacterium | reverse complement strand
GGATCGATGCTGGCACATATATGCCGAAACAGGTAAACCCCGAAAACCGTCTCATTCCTTACCAGCTTTATTATGCCGAACTTGACGTGATTCTTTCAAACGCCGAAAAACGATTTGCGTTTCTTTCTGAGCGCGATTCGGACGGGCTTTCCGTATCAGACAAGATCAGATCTGTTTTCACATTCAGGATACCGTATTTTGTCGGTCCGCTCGAAAAGGTCCCCGGAAACAAATTTGCGTGGATAGAACGTAAGGCGGAAGGACGGATTCTTCCGTGGAATTTAGATGAGATGGTCGACCTTGATGCGAGCGAGGACGGCTTTATCAAGCGCATGACAAACAAATGCACCTATCTCCCCGGCGAGAATGTTTTCCGAAGCAATCGTTGCTTTACTGCAAATTTACTATTCTCGACGAGATAAACAAGATCAACATCGACGGAGTTCCGATAAGTGTTGAGCTGAAGCAGCAAATATTCCACGAGCTTTTTGAAAAGGAAAAGAAGGTCACAAAGAAAAAGCTGATTGATTTTCTCGTGTCTGTCAAGGCTATCTCAAAGGGTGAGGAGGTGCGCATAGGCGGGCTCGGCGCCGAGATAAAATCATCATACAAGCCCTATATCGATTTTCGCAGGCTCCTTGCTGCCGGAACTCTTACGGCAGAGGACGTCGACTGCATAATTGAAAGAATCACCTGTACGGAGGACTCTGCAAGGCTTAAAAAATGGCTTTTGAAATGGTCGAAGGAAAACGGAAAAAAACTTTCCGATGATGATATAAAATATATATCGCAGAGGAAATATGACGATTTCGGCAGACTCTCCGGCAAACTTCTCAACGGTATTGAGGCGGCTTGCACGGAAACGGGCGAGGTCGGCACCGTTATGCACTTTATGTGGAACACAAATGACAATCTGATGCAGATTATCAAGGGGCAAAAATACCGTTTCGAAGACAGAATCTCCGAAATCAGCAAAGAGTATTTCTCCGAGCATCCAACAACTCTTGTCGAAAGGCTGGCATATCGAACGCCGTCAAGCGTCCGGTCATGCGCACGCTTGACATAATAGCAGACATTGTCAAAGCAAAAAAGTGCCCACCGGAGAAAATATTTGTTGAAATGACGCGCGGTGAGGACAAACGCATTGATTCGGACAAGCTGAACAGAGGCAAGAGACTGCGTGAGCTTTACAGCAAGCTCGACTTGGAGGACGCGGTAAGACCCCGGAAAGAGCTTGACGACCTGGGCGATGAGGCAGACAGAAAACTACAACGCGAAGCGCTGTTCCTGTATTTCTGTCAGATGGCGAAATGCGCATATTGCGGCAAGCCCCTTGATATTCCCACCATCGGGACAAACGAATACAATGTCGACCATATCTGGCCGAGAGCGTACATAAAGGACGACAGCATCCTCAATAACAAGGTGCTCGTTCATTCCGAAGAAAACGGAAGGAAAACCGACACATATCCGATAGAGAGCAAAATAAGAAGCGAAATGCGCGGATTCTGGGAAAATCTCCGCAACGCAAAGCTTATAAACGAGGAAAAGTTCCGCAGGCTGACGAGAGAGCATGCATTTTCAGCCGATGAACGACTCGGATTTATTAACCGTCAGATTGTCGAGACGGGGCAGTCGGCGAAGGTGGTCACCAATCTTTTGACGGATCTCTATCCGAAAACGGAAATCGTCTTTGTCAAAGCGGGCAATGTCAGCGAATTCAGGCACGAATACGGAGAAATATGCAACTATGCGCTCTTTGGCCGCACACTTACGGACGCGGAGAAAAAGTCAAAATGTCAGAACCGCAAGCGACATTCATCATGCGCATGACGCCTATCTGAACATTGTTGTCGGCAATCTGTTCCATGAAAAATTCACCAAGCGATACTATCTTGATACGCTGAATGACTACTCTCCGAAAATGCATATACTGTTCGGAAGAAAATGTGTGATTGACGGAAACGTCATATGGAATCCCGAAAAGCATTTGCCGACCGTTGACAGAACAATGGCAAATGTACATATTCATCTGACAAAATATCAGACAAAGCAGAAAGGCCTCTTTTTTGACCAACAGCCGAAGTCTGCCGGATCGAGCGACAGTCTTGTCCCGCTCAAGAAGGGTCTTGACACGGCGAAATACGGCGGATACAACAAGCCGACAATCTCGTTCTACGTGCTCGTGAGGTACAGAATCAGGAAGAAATACGAGTTGACGATTGTCCCCGTTGAGCTGCTTGTTGCGAACAAATACCTTTCCGAGCAGGGCTATCCGGCAAAGCATGTGAGGGAGAAACTTCCTGTAAATGCGGAGGACATATCGTTCCCGCTCGAAAACAGGATAATCAAGGTAAATACTGTATTTTCGCTTGACGGATTTGAGGCGTGCGTATCGGGAACATCAAACAGGGGAAGCACAATTCTTATGCGCTCCCTTATGACGCCGAGATATACGGCTGAGCAGATTGCTTACATCAAGAATCTGGACAATATCTCAGAGAAGCGAAAGAAAAACCCTCAGTACGTGATCGACGAAACGTTTTCCGGAATATCAAGGGAGAAGAATGTTGCGCTCTTTGCCGACCTTGTAAATATGATGAACGGCAGTGTCTATTCAAAGCAACCGGGGGCGAAGCTCGGCATAAGTGCGGATGATCAAAAGAAATTTGAAGGACTTACGATAGATATGCAGTACGAATGCTTAAAAAATATGATTCTTTATCTCAAGACCAACCGTTCAGACGACTGCAATATGAGTGCTATGGGTGGGAAACCACAAAGTGGTGCTGTGTATCTGAGTGCCAATATAAGCAACTGGAAAAAGAATTATTCGGATGTCCGTATAATTGACAGGTCGTCCTCGGGGCTCTTCGAGCACCGCACAGGAAACCTTCTTAACCTGATATGAGCTGGAGGACAGTACTGATCTCAAGCAGGTGCAAGCTCGATTACTCCATGGGATACATGGTTATCCGCGGAGAAGAAACGGCAAGGATTTTTATCGATGAAATAGCTGTTCTGATGATAGAAAATCCTGCCGTTTCAATGACGGGTTGCCTGCTTTCCGATTTATGAGAATGATTGTGTTTTTCGATTTGCCGACGGATACCGAGCCTGCACGCAGGAAATACCGTCGCTTTCGCAGGATGCTCATAAAAAACGGATTCCTTATGATGCAGGAATCTGTTTACTGCCGTATGGTCCTGAACGCAACCGTTGAAAAATCCGTCGCCGAAACTATAAAGCGCGAAAAACCGTCGGCGGGAATCGTTCAACTTCTGACGGTTACAGAAAAGCAATTTGCGGCGATGACATACATAACGGGAAAATATGTAACGGATGTTGTCGACAGCGACGAAAAGAAGGAGACAGCTTTACGTCCTTATGCTTGAAAACTGCGCGAGGAAGAAAATAACGGGGAGTGATCAGCTTATAATAGACTCCGATTTATGCGAATTCTGAAACCGAATTTGAAAAAATGCTTGACTTTTTCGCCGTTTTATGATATAAGATAGTTGCGGTTTGTTTTGCCCTATATGTTTACACGTGCTGTCCGTAGCAGCATTTGAGCTCAAATTTGAGGTTTGAGAGTAGTGTAATTTTATAGGGTACTAAAACTGGCAGACGTATACCGCCCGTACAGCGACGGTTTGAGAGTAGTGTAATTTTATAGGGTACTAAAACTGCGCCCGGCATTCCCCTTTGTCCCATATGTTTGAGAGTAGTGTAATTTTATAGGGTACTAAAACATAACGTGACGTATACGAGCAAGCGCACCGGTTTGAGAGTAGTGTAATTTTATAGGGTACTAAAACCATATCACGCATAATAGAAGCGGAAGCTTGTT
>CABQMM010000189.1 GCA_902465215.1 uncultured Bacillota bacterium | reverse complement strand
TTACCCGATTACTTTGCCGGAAGGAAGCACAGTGGAAGGGATGAACGAATCAATCGGTGTCACTGAGGCACAGAGGATGGCAATGGAAGCGGGCAGTATGTTCGGCTGGCGTGTGCCGGGGGCTGATCCGAGAAATTATGAAGCAAAGGAACAAAGTAAAATGAAAGTAGCAATATACCAGATAAATTCCGACAGGGACAGTGAGCGTATTGCCTTTGTGGGCTGCATGTCGCTTGAAGAGGTGTACGAAAAGTTCAATATCGACAAACCTGACGATTATAAGGCGAGGTCGCTTTCGGTATCGGATGTGGTGGAGGTTATTGAGTCGGATTCGGTAGAACCCGGCTTTTATTTTTGCGACAGCATCGGGTTTGAAAAGATTGATTTTGATCCGGATAAAGCAGAAACCGTTAAAAATGAAACCATCAAGGTACTGATGATTGAGCCGGAAAAGAAACCGTATGTCAAGGAGATCGGCTCCGACCTGGAATCGCTTCAACATGAGGTAGACGGGGATATTGAGGCTTTTTATCCTACGGAAGATGAGGTCGCGTTCATCGTCAATGAAGAAGGTAAGATCAACGGTCTGCCGCTGAACCGTGCAATTCGTAACGATGACGGAGTGATTATTGACATCGCTGCCGGAAATCTCCTGATTACGGGACTCGGAGAATCGGACTTTGCCTCGCTTGACGAGGAGAGAATCAAAAAGTATTCTGAGAGATTCAGAACGCCCGAAATGTTTCTGCGGGTGAACGGACAGCTCCATGTTCTCCCGATGCCTGAGCCAAAGCCGAGAGAAAAACACGGGGAGGAACGCTGATGGGATATATTTTCGGAAATCAATGCGGCGTTATGACCGTAAATGACGAGAGAACCATCGGTCAGCCGAAAGAGATCCGCTTCATCAATTCAGACTACGACCTCCTTTTCAAAATTCCGGACGGTGGGTATGTAGAGATTAAGTTGGGGGACGGCAGAATCAAAGCGTATCAGTGCCGGTTTCTTGATCCTTACCATTTCTGCACAGCGGACGGTCGCTCGTGGCATATCTGCGAGTTTGCCGAGACGATGGAGCGCATCGGAGCCAAGTATTATGAAAGTCCCGAAAAACACGAGGTCTGGTCGGATATGGATCTGGACTTGGACGATTGGCGGGACGATTTACGGGAGGAGTACCCGGAACTTGACGAAGACGGACTGTATGAAAAGATGCTGGAACTCAATTCGGATTATCTTGATGACGAGCGCAGCAATCTCAAACAGTCCATCGGCGGCAGTTTGCTTATTATTGCCGACCTCGGTCTTTGGAACGGGCGACATCAAGGGTACAGGGAAAAAGCCGATGCCGACCTTTCGGACTGTCTTGACTACCGATATGACAGCGCGGAGTGGTATGTTGACCGGAACGGTGAATTCTGCGGAAGTCAGGCGCACCATGACGGAACAAATCACTATGTTTACCGCAAAATCAAGGACAGCGCGACAAATGACGATATTGACGATCTGGAAGCAAAGCTCTATAACGGTACTGCCACGCAGAAGGACATCGACCGTGTGACCGAAAAGCTCGGAGACAGAGTGGCAAAGGTCTACGGTTGGGAACTGCCGGAAAAGGTGTACCGCTTTGCACCGGAAAAAGAGAAAATACGAGCCGAAGGAAGGTAACTGTATGCCGAGAAAAATTGATCTTTTGCAGGAAGTCTATCAGACGCAGCTTGCCACGCTGACCTATTCGAGGGAGGTGTGGTGCAGTTTCCTGCGGACAGCGGCATTTCAGTACAAGTATTCGTTCCCCGATCAGGTGCTCATCTGGTCACAGCGCCCTCATGCGCGGGCGTGTGCAGAACTTGAACTTTGGAATAAGGTGTTTGACCGTTGGGTCAACCGCCATGCCAAAGGAATTGCTCTGATCAAGGATAAGGGCAGTTATACCGGTATCCGCTATGTCTTTGATGTGGCGGATACCCATGGGCGTCACGGGGAGGAACTGAAGCTGTGGCAGGTGCGGAACGGGTATCACGATGATGTTACCGAAGCGCTGGAGAATCGGTTCGGAGAATTGGAGGATGACAGCAGTTTTGTCGCGTCGGTGATTTCCGCGTGTCAAAATGCGGTCGAGGATAACATGACCGACTACCTCTCCGACCTTTCCCACCTGACAGGAAACAGTGCCTTGGAGGGGATGGACGAGGACAATCTGAAAGTCAGACTCCGATCCATTCTCATATCCAGCGTAGCATACACGGTGTTGACGCGCATCGGAGAGGAAAGCGATATGTTTTTGGATTTCGATGCGTTTGATGACCTCCGTTTCTATAACACCGCCGAAACCATCAATCTGCTCGGCAATGCCACGCGGGATATTGCCGAGGTATGCCTGCGGGAGATTGAGCGCACGGTCAAAAACTGCGAGAAAGAAAATCGCACCTTTGACGAAAAGAGAGAAAACGAGTACAATGAGACTGAAACCGAAAAACAAAACCACAGACAGGAGGAAAAAGAATATGGACGGATTGAATCTGACCTACCACGAGGCACAGAACGGGATGCTGTATCCCGATCTGAAACTGCCGGAGCAGACGCATTACCCAATCGGCAAGTACGGCGACCTGCGGCTCCGATACCTGAAGGAGCACAGGAAGGGAACATACACGACGCTGCTGACGCAGTGCCGGCTGAACAGTCATCTGCACGAGATCGAGCAGACAGCGAAGACGATGCTTTCGCGCCTTATGCAGCAGATGTCGGAGAGCCGTGGGGTGAACGAGCGAATGAAAGCGGAGAATCCGATGCTTTGGGTGCAGGAGATGAACAGCATCAAAGCGTCGGCGGAGGAGACGGTTCTGAACGACCTGATATACACTTAAACGAAAAACAGCCCCGCAATTATCTTGACGGCGATGATCTCATAAAAATATTGAAGCACGGTGACGAGCTTGCCCACAGCAAGCAGGACATCGTGCTTTTTCTGTCTCAGGAAAAGGATGAGGAGCGTAAAAATCAGTATATCCGTGAGTGCTATAAGCCGATGACCGTATCCATTTACAAGGATAAAACTCACTCCGAATATATAGGGTACAGCAGCCTGTTTGATGATGGCTTGCATCTGTTTGAGGGGACATTTCTGAACCCGAAAGCGGAAATGTCATTCTCATGGCAGACGACGCGGGAGCTGATTGAAGCACTTATCAAGGATAACAACTATCTGGATGAACCGATGCCGGAAACACTTGCGAAAACAGCGGTGAAAGAGGAACCTGAGCCGGTCAAACAGAATTTCGCCGTATCGCAGGAAGTCATTGACGGCTTTCTCCGCCTCGGCGGGTGTACGAGCCGCAGCAATTATCGTATCTATGGGTTTTACCGGAGAGCGAACAATAGGGAAGAAAATATCCGTTTTCTCCGTGCCGAATATGAAACCGACGCTATCGGCTTGATCGTCATCGGTCAGAGATGTGCCGTTTCGTGGGATGAAAACGGCGTGACCTTCGCTGCGGGTGAGAGCGTTGCAAACGCATGGAGGAAATCTACACTGTCATGGTCGGAAATAGATGACCGCATTCGTCAACTGATTGAACTCGGTCAGTATATCTCAAAGGATGAAGTGTCAAGTGCGGCTGCTGTTTATGATAAGTCGGTGGCGGAGAAAGTGACGAATGTCTACCGGGATTTTCTGAGAGACGCAGAGTTCCCGGAAAACCCTCCCCAAAACGACTATCAGAAACAGGTCATTTTCTTCTTTGCGATACTGCACGAGCCGGGGAGAGCCGAGCCGTTTATTCCCGCCTTTGAGAAAGCGGTGGATGCACTGACGGGGGAAGCCCGCAGACGCGAGGGTTACACGCCGCAGTTCGTGAAAATGCTTGTCAGCAGCTAT
>CABQMM010000188.1 GCA_902465215.1 uncultured Bacillota bacterium | reverse complement strand
CTATCGTCTCAACATTACGAAGTTTCCGGGATTAAAGAGCCTTGCAGTTTCAGAAAACAGTAAAACAATTCCGCTGGATACGGATCTTTGTGCTGCTGGAAGCATAATGAAATATACGCAGACAAAAACCACGCAGGCTGCGGCAGGGAATGAAGTGAAAGTTTCAGCTTCACCAATCCAGAGTACTACGAAAGTATATATCGGAAATTCTACGGAAGCTGCAACGACAGCGATAGTTAATACAGGGGACTATCCGGTAATCTATGAAAAAAGCATTCCATATGCGGCTGTACCTGTGAAACTTGTTGCTGCTAATGGTACGGAGCAGATTTATTCTGTTATGGTGCAGGTTACGGAATCGCATGTTAAAATTAGCAGCCAGCCGACCGATATTACCTGCTATGACGGAGATACTGTTACACTTAATGTTGTCGCAGAAGCACTGGATGGCGGAATCCTGTCCTATCAATGGTATAAAGTAGGAACAGCGGGTGACGAACTGATTTCCGGTGCTGATGATGCAAACTATACTCCTGTGACAAATACGGTAGGAGAGACCTCCTATTATTGCATCGTTGCAAGTACAAAAGACGGAAAGACTTATACTGTAAAGTCGGATATTGCAACGGTAACGGTTAAGGATAGCAGCAATTTAACTCCGGTCATTGTTTCACAGACAGATGATAGAATTTATTGCAATCAGGGAGATGATATAACCCTTTCCGTTGAAGCAATGAATCCGCCAAAGGGGGAATTAACTTATCAATGGTATAAGCGTGGGATAAAAACTATTCCAGTTGCGACGACAAAAGATTATAAACCATCTACGGAATTTAACGGCACCGAAAGTTATTATTGCGTGATTACGAATACCGTAGGTGAGAACACTTATACAGCAACATCCAAAACAATAATGGTGCGTACGGCATTGACACAAAAGATTCATGCAGCAACTGTAACGAATCAGCCGGGAAGCTACATCTTTGATCAAAATCAAGGTGTTGTTGAAGGTGCATACAATCCGGTAAGTAAAGGAAATTCGAAACCGGCACCGTTTTATGTGCGATTCACGCATGCTGACTATGATATAGAAGCAAGTCTTTCTTTATATCATGCAACAACAAATTCGTATGACGATGCAGAACTTGTAGACAATGCGATTATAAGCGGAAATCAAATTGGCTATAATGAAACCGGCAATTACAAGGATTATAAGATTGATCCGAATACCGCATATCCGACAGGCGAACATTATTTCTATGTTGTGATTACTTTGTCACCAAGTGACAAGGATTCAAAAGTTGCGTCAGTATCCACGAAGTCCGACATTTTGAAAATCGACTTTTTGGAAAGAACCACAAACCTCGAAGGAAAGGGAACGCAAGAGAATCCATACTTAATCAAAACGGCAGCGGATCTCACAGAAATTCAGAAGTTAGTAACAGAAGGAGACTCTTTTGCGGGTGCATACTTTAAGATTGCAAATGATATTACGCTCCCTGCAGGCTGGAGCCCAATCGGCACAGAAGATTGTGTCTTTTCTGGCAGCATTGACGGCAAAATAGATGACAATAAAAATGCAACCATTACTGTACCTGCAGGCGGTCTGCCGCTGCTTGGCTACATTAAGGATGCTTATGTCAAGAATCTGAATATTTATGGCACGCAGATTGAAGGTGCAGGACTTGTCAACAACTATACAGGCGTGGGTCTGTCAGGCAATGCTATTACAATTGAAAATGTATGCTTAAAGAGCGGTTCGAAAACATTAAAATCCGGTCTGGTTGCATCCAGTAACGGAAATGGATACGCACATGCCAGCGCAGGATTCGTTGTTACCATCCGTAACTGTACGATTGAAGAAAATGTTGTAGTGGGCTACAAAGAAAACGAAAGCCAGATTGGTTCTTTTGCAGGCCGTATCAACGGCACGATTGAAAGCTGCACCAGTGCGGCAACCGTCAAAGGCGCAAGCTATGTCGGCGGTATTCTCGGAACGAGAGACAATGCCATGAGCCAGTGCGTCGTGAAAAACTGTACGTTCAGTGGCAGTGTAGAAGCGAGCGGAAGCTATGCAGGCGGCATCGTTGGCGGAGGCTATGACAATCAGACTGCACCGAACGGTGCAAGCCCTACAATCATCGCTTGCAGCGTAACGGGCAGTGTAAAGGGCGATGAAGCAGTCGGCGGCATCTTCGGTGGTGACGGTTATGTCGCGCAGACATGGGATAATGTTGTCGGCTCCATCAGCGCAAACCGCTTCTCCGGCAAAGTCAGCGGCAATAAATATGTCGGTGCGATTATCGGTTATCGCAACAGCTTGAACCGCTATGACACGATTGAAAACAATTTCTATACGAAAGACTGCGGCACAGAAAATGCCATCGGATTCGTAAAATATCTGGATACAAGCTATAAGAATCCGACGAAACCGGAGGGAACCATTATCTTCAACACAGAAAACGGCACAAAAGATTGCCCAACAGTCACAGGCTGTTCATGGAAATCTGCACACAACCGTACCGATGACCCGCTTGGCAAGGATATGGAAAACCTCGCAAAGATGGTTGATTCACTTCCAACCGAAGCAATCTGCTATGACTTGGTAATGGAAGGAACTCCGAAAACGGAATACTATGTTGGTGAAGATCTTGATTTTAAAGATGTAACCTTTACTGCGAAATGGACAGACGGAAGAGACGATCATCCGACAATCGGCACAGGAGAGAATAACATTAAAGTAACAGGCTATAACAAAAACAGTCACTCCATGCAGACTGTCACCTTGTCCTATGGTTATGCACAGATAAAGATTCAGGTTGCAGTATTAAAAAAAGCGGAAGGCGGTAAGAATACCATCAAGGTAAGCTTCACACTGCTTGGCGATGATAAGCATAATGACAATGGTGAAGTTCATGCACTGTCAAAGGATAATCTGAAGACATGGATTAAAAAGGAATATTATGAGATTGATTTGAATTCGACTGCCGGCGATCTCTTCAAAAAAGTACTGGCAGAAAATAACCTCAAATGGACAGGCGACGATGCAAACAAATACAAGACCCTGTACATCGCAAGCGTTCAGATTCCGGGAACAACAGGAAACGACCTTGAAAACGACTATCTTGGAGAATTTGACAACGGCCCGGATTCCGGCTGGATGTATACAATTAACGAAAAACACCCGAATGTTGGCGTTGACGCATGGTTCTTAGAAAACGGTCAGGATATGGTATTCCATTACACCGACAACTATCATGTAGAAGAGGACGCAGCGGCATGGAATGGCGGCGCGGGCGGTGTTATCGAAGAAGTCAAAGATGTTACAACTGACACCAAGACCGGCACGACAACCGCACCAACCGAAGTCAAGGTAAGCGAAAAGACAAACGCAGATGGCACCAAGACGAAGGTTGCTGATGTCAAGGTTTCCGCTGACAATCAGAAAGAAATTCTGAAACAAGTTAAGGAAAAGAAATCGAACGAAATCATCTTGGTTGTTTCTAGCAAATCCGTCGGCGATGCAGAAAAGGCAGATGTAACGCTCGATAAGAGTTTCATCGACTCCATCGTAAAGGACACCGATGCAAAACTGACAATCAGAACACCGTTTGGTGACAAGACTTACACGCAGGAAGAACTGAAAGCAATGTCCGAAGCAGCAACCGGATCTACAGTAACCGTTGTAATCGAAAAAGCAGCGGAAGAACCGACAGACGATGCAGCAGCGAAGATGGAAAAAGCAAAATCCATCGTAAAAGACCTGAAGCTTGTAGCACGCTCCAGCAAGACTGCAAAGAAGAATATCAAGGCAGTCCTGAAGAGCGACGCAAAGGTTAAGGCTTCCATCAAGGAACTGAAAGACCTCGGCTTCACCGTGAAGTACCGCTTCTACCGCTC
>CABQMM010000187.1 GCA_902465215.1 uncultured Bacillota bacterium | reverse complement strand
CCTTGCACATCTTTTGCGCGAAGGGAAGCGGGAAAAATTTTGCCGTCCTCCCGTTCTATGGTCGGTATGCCGAGCTCCTGCATGAAATCGCAAAGCTCTATATTATTATGCCTGTAAAGCACGGTTCGGATTCGTTTTCCGTTTTGCCCGTAGCATGACAAAAACTCCTTAATCGAGCCGCCGTGCGTCAGATTGCACTGCCCGGAGCCTGACATAAGAAGTTTCGTGCCGATTCTGTTTGTTTTTTCTAAAATCAGAGTGCGCCCGGCATCGCCGCCGGAAACGGGACAGGCGGCCCCGAAGAAGAGACCGCCTGCGCCTGCACCGATTACAATCGTTTCATAATATTTTTCGCTCTTCATACCTGCTATATTACACCAAGTTTGTGCAGATATGCAAGGGTGTTTTTGTTTGAACTCATAACCGTAAAGCTGAGGGTTGCGGAGTCATAAATACTCTTGCCCGTTTTCTCTTTGTAATCCTTATTCAGGATGCTTACCGTTATGTTCACATCGTAAACGCGTGAGTCATCGTACAGATTGATGGATTTGAGCATTTCATAGTAAGTTTTGTCGGTTATGTCCGAATCCTTAGCCTCAACCAATTTCTCGAGCTGACTGCGACTGAGAACGACACCGTCGCCATTTTCACCGCTTTCTTCGTAGTCCTTGACATAATCTGAGTAAATGCTGAGCATTGCGCTGTCAAATCCATCTAGGTTGAGCTTGTCAGCGAGACTGTAGTAAGACCTAAAGTCCTTCGAAGCGACGATTTTATTGAGAAGCTCCACAATCGTATTGTCAATCGAAACAAAATATCTGCGCTTAAACGAAGTGCCGTTTTTCATTTTGTATGTGAACGAAATGCTTTCAACCGCATATTCCATCTGCCCTTCTAGCGGGCGCTCATAAGAAGCGGTGTCGTAAGCGATGGCTTCGGCTGCATAGCGCTTATTTTCCACAATATATTTTTCCAGTTCATACATTGCCGAAATCACTGCGGAATCGGTTGCTATTACCGGCTTACGCCCGTCTTTCAAAAGCAGGTCATCGCAGTAATAGGAATTTTCGTATCCGATACGGAAAGTCGCATCCGAAAGCTGCACAGACTGTATCTTATCCTCCTTTGGCAGACGTTTCGAAAATCCGCTGATATCAAAGACCGTCATACCTGTGAACAGTGCCGCAATGACCAGATAAATACAGAGGGAAATCAGGTTGTGTTTCTTGAAAACCTTGACGGATCTATCGATGATGATCTTTACAACAAAGAAAGTAATCAGTGCGCCGACCGCCATGCCGAATACGAGCATGCCTTTCGTGCTTGCTGCCATATTGTAAAAAATCCATCCGAAGGCGGTCATTCCCACGAACACAATCAAATAAGTTATGATTTCTTCCGTAACCCTGAAAATCATGGAGTCGCCGACTTTCTCAAGCTTGGCTCTGCCGTATGCAAAGCGCGCGAGCGCGAGCATCAGCACCCCTGCAAGCAGGTAAGTCAGCTCCAGATGAAGTCCCGCGTTTTCTCCCCAGCCGAAAACAAGGCGGATCAGCGGATTTGCGTTCCTCATGAGGCTTTCCATAAAATCGCTCATGCCGAAATATCCGAGAAGGAAGCTGTCGCAAAACGCATTGATAATAAAAATCATCAGCGGAAGAATGACGAACATCACTCCCGAAAGCAGAACCTGCATGATGACGGTTCCGACCAAAGTTCCCGCAAGCACAAACATTCCGTAGAAGAACGTCATGATAACCAAGGAATCACCAAACCAGCCGAACACGGCGGACGCTGTGTATACATTGTCTTCCGACGTGTACGGAATCGCCGAAGAAGTCACATCCGGAGCGACTTCCTTCATAAAGCACAGATACAGCAGTGCCATTACCAAAAGCGGAAGAATACACATGAGCCAGCCTGATGCCACCTGCGAGTTGAAAAGTCTCGACTTGCTGTACGGCTGTGCGTGCATTGCGAGTGCGCGGTTTTCCCTATGGAAAAAGCTCATCGCGATACATGCCGCGGTCAGAGGCACGATAATCAGAAGCGGTATGAATACCGGACTTAGATTATCGAAATTATTCTGAATCAGGTAATTGATACTGTAAAGATTATCATAATTTGTGATAATCGGGAAAATTCCGCCGAAAAAGTAAAGAATCAGCGAAACCACCGGAAGATACCAGTACATTTTGAAATTTTCCAATAGCAAGGCAGGGGACAAAGCAAACAGATTCTTATTTTTCATAGCTGTCACCTCCCAGTTTTTCAATAAAGATTTCTTCGATGGAAGCCGGCATAAGTTCCAGAAGGTCTCCTTCGAAAACCATTTTGCCGCCCGCGATGATGCCGATGTAATTGCAGACATCTTCCATCTCTTTTGCGTTGTGCGACGAAACCAGAACCGTCATCTCTCTGTCCGCAACATCTTCCATGATGTAGTGCCAAAGCTTGTGACGCACAATCGGGTCGAGCCCGTCAACCGGTTCGTCGAGTATGAGATAGTCGGGCATAGCTGCCATTGCGAGGCAGAAGGCCGCCTGTTTTTTCATTCCCTTTGAGAATTTTGCGAGATTGGCCTTTTGATTAAGCCCGAAATCGCTAATCATTGCCTGAAAACGCTCTTCCTTCCAGTTCGGATAGATGTGCTTATGGTATTTCCCCATTTCCTTAAGCGAATATCCTCTGAAAAAGAAGAGATCGTCCGGAATCAGAGCGGTTCGTTTTTTGATATTTTCGTTGTTCAAGACCTCTTCGTCGTCGATGGTTACAAGACCTTCATCCTGCACCAGATACCCCGCAAGGTGCTTGATGATCGTCGTTTTGCCCGCGCCGTTGAGGCCCATCAGTCCGTAAACGGAGCCTTTCGGAACCGTGAGGCTGAAATCGTCAAGCGCTTTGTAATCCCCGAAACGCTTGGTGACATGTTGAAGTTTAATCATTTGCCGGTCTCCTTTCGTCTATAATCCCCAAAGCCACTTGCTTTGCTTCCTCAAAACTAAGCCCTAAATAGAGAAGCTGACGGAAATCGTCGTCAAGATTGGCTTTCGCAAGTTCCAGTTCTTTCGTGTCCGGACGGACACCGCCGATGTCTGCCACAAAGGTCCCCACTCCGCTTGTGGTGTAGACATAGCCCTGCCGCTCAAGTTCGCGGTAAGCCTTCTGCACGGTGTTCGGATTGACGGTTATCTCCTTGGAAAGCTCTCTGACGGACGGCAGCTTTTCGTCTGTGGAAAGCACCCGCGTCATAATGAGCTCTTTGAGATTGTCAATTACCTGCTCATAGATGGATTTTCGGCTTTTTAAATCAAGCTGAAACATAAAGCATGAACCCCTTTCTTTATTTTTTATAATAATCCCTTTTGTGAGTTAAGTGTACCATGATACATAGTACACTGTCAACACTTTTTGCAAAATATAATCTGCTGAAATTTTACGGTTTTTTTTCGGAAGGCGCTGTGTTATACTTGTTACAGCGAAAAAGATTGCAATAACAAAGGAGGTAACGATTTTGGATAATTTTGAGAATAACGAAAACAAGACAAACGGTAATGAACCCGGCAAATCCGAAGCAAAGAAAACGGATGGTGTACAATATTACAGTGATGGCGTATTTAGTGACGAACGTCCGAACCGCGCAAATGCTGCAAACGGCTTTGCGCGGGAATCTGAGGCAAAGGCTGCGGGAGCACAAAGCACTCCTGTGCCGCCGAAGGCTCCAAAGCGCGAACGCGGCTGGTCGGGACTTCCGGGCTGGGGCAAAGCACTCATTATCATCGCGGCGGTTATCGTGGTAATCGCGCTTTTGACAACCGGCTGCAACAAGACGATTGACAGTATTGCAGGCGCATTTTCCGATTCTTTTGTCAGCGGTGTTGACAATACGGTAACAACCGACTTCGG
>CABQMM010000186.1 GCA_902465215.1 uncultured Bacillota bacterium | reverse complement strand
AATCCCCACAACGGATTTTCCGTATTTTCACAAGGATTTCACTTTATCTTGTCTATGATAGATGATATAATTAGAGAAGTCTTTGAAAAAAGGCTGATTTTGTGATGTTTTTTAAAGGGGAAAGGAAAGAAATTGAGACATGTCTAAAATTATTGCGATTGTTATTTTAATTGCATTTTCTGCGTACTTCTCGGCTTCTGAGACAGCATTTACTTCTGTAAACAGGATTCGAATCAAGAATCTTGCCAACGACGGAAACAAGCGGGCGCGCATGGTGCAGGAGCTTTCAGAACGATACGACGATTTACTGTCGACGATTTTGGTCGGAAATAACATTGTAAACATTGCAACCTCGGCGATTGCGACGGTGCTTTTCATGGAGATGTACCCGGTTTACGGTGCGACGATTGCAACGGTTGTCGTTACAATCGTTGTCCTTATTTTCGGAGAAATTTCGCCGAAGAGTCTGGCAAAGGAAAATCCGGAAAAGTTTGCGATGACCTCTGCGCCGTTTCTTAAATTTTTGCTGATTCTGCTTACGCCGGTAAACTGGCTCTTTAAGTGCTGGAAGAAGCTGCTTGCGCTGATTTTCCATACGGATGAAGTGAAACCGATTACGGAAGATGAGCTTTTGACAATTGTGGAAGAAGCGGAAACCGAGGGCGGAATCGACGAAGAGCAGAGCGAACTGATTCAGAATGCAATCGAGTTTAATGAGCTGGAGGCATGGGATGTTCTGACGCCGAGAGTTGATATTAAAGCAGCGGAAATCGATGATTCCCAGAAGGAAATCGAGGAATTGTTCCTCTCCACGGGCTTTTCGAGACTGCCGATTTATGAGGATGACTTAGACAGCATCGTGGGAGTTCTCAATCAGAAAGATTTCCACAATTATATAAAGGGTACCGATACTCCGGTTTCCGAATATGTCAAACCGGTTATTTTCGTGGCAGGCTCCATGAAGATTTCACAGTTATTAAAAAGGCTGCAGATGGGAAAGACGCATATTGCGATTATCGTCGACGAATACGGCGGAACCTCGGGCCTTGTTACGATGGAGGATATTATTGAGGAGCTTGTCGGAGAAATCTATGACGAGCATGACGCGGTTGCGCTTCAGGATATTGTTCAGCAGCAGGACGGCTCGTACAGAGTGCTTTGTGGGACGAATCTGGATAAGATGTTTGACTTCTTCGATGTAGAGGAGGAAATCGATGCGACGACGGTCAACGGCTGGGTTGTGCTTCAGCTTGACAATCTGCCGAAAGTCGGAGACACTTTCGTGTATGAAGCGGATTATAAGCGCTTCGAGGTGAAGGTAACGAAAGCAGATGCCAGAAAGGCATTGGAAATAAACATGACGGTAACGGAGTTACCGCGTGATGAATAAAGAAAGGGGAATACCGAATGGGCTTAATGGAAAAAATCTTTGGTGATTTGAATACCAAAGAAGTAAAAAAGATTGAAAAAATTGCAGATAAGGTCATGGAGCTGGATGGCGCAATGGCTGCGCTGACCGATGAAGAACTGAGAGGAAAGACTGCGGAGTTCCGCGAAAGACTGACAAAAGGCGAAACGATAGACGACCTTTTGCCGGAGGCCTTTGCGGTGTGCAGGGAAGCGGCTTATCGAAGCGTCGGCATGAAGCACTTCAAGGTACAGATTATCGGTGGTATTGCACTTCATCAAGGCAGAATCGCTGAAATGAAAACCGGTGAAGGTAAGACCCTGGTTGCTACCCTCCCTGCATATCTGAATGCTCTGGAAGGAAAAGGCGTTCATGTTATCACGGTCAATGACTATCTGGCAAAGCGTGACGCGGAATGGATGGGAAAAATCTATACCTTCCTCGGCATGACGGTTGGATGCGTAATCCACGGAATCAGCGACAGGACAAGAAAAGCGGCTTACAGAGCCGATATTACTTACGGAACAAACAACGAGTTCGGTTTCGACTACCTGAGAGACAACATGGTTATTTACTCTGAGCAGCTCACGCAGCGTGATCTGAACTATGCAATCATCGACGAAGTCGACTCCATCTTAATCGATGAAGCAAGAACCCCACTCATCATTTCCGGGCAGGGAGACGACTCCACAGACCTTTACCGCATCGCCAACAAGTTCGTAAACACATTGCACGAAGGCGAGGATGCGGATTATACGATTGAAGAAAAGGAAAAGAGAGTCAGCCTTACCGACGAAGGTGTTACCAAAGCGGAAAAATTCTTTGATATTGAAAACTTTGGTGATCCGGAAAACATGGAAATCAACCATCACGTTGTAGAAGCTTTGAAAGCAAAGGCAATCATGAAACGCGATGTCGACTATATCGTTAAAGACGGTGAAATCGTCATCGTTGACGAATTTACCGGCCGTCTGATGTTCGGAAGAAGATACAGCAACGGTCTGCATCAGGCAATCGAAGCCAAAGAAGGCGTTTTGGTTCGTTCCGAGTCAAAGACCCTTGCGACCATCACGCTTCAGAACTATTTCAGAATGTACAATAAGCTTGCGGGTATGACAGGTACCGCAAAGACAGAAGAAGACGAATTCCGTGAAATCTACAACATGGACGTAGTTGTGATTCCGACGAATAAGCCGGTAATCAGAGAAGACCTCGACGATGCGATTTTCGCGAAGGAGCCTGCGAAGTTCCATGCAATCGCGGACAGAATTGCGGAAGCGCATGCAACCGGACAGCCGGTGCTTGTCGGTACGATTTCGATTGAAAATTCCGAAAGAATCAGCGATATGCTGAAGAAACGCGGCGTTAAGCACAACGTCCTCAATGCAAAGCAGCACGAAAAGGAAGCGGAAATCGTTGCAGAAGCAGGTCGTCTTGGCGCGGTAACCATCGCAACCAACATGGCAGGTCGTGGTACCGATATTATCCTCGGCGGCAACCCGGAATTTGAAGCAAAACGCGAAATGAAGAATCAGGGTTACACAGAGGAGCAGATTTCCTTTGCGACGAGCTTTGTGACAAGCGATGACGAGGAACTTTTAAACGCAAGAAAGGTTTTCGGCGAGCTTCTTGAAAAATTCAAGGCGGAAAGAGCCGAAGAACAGCAGAAGGTAAGAGAGCTCGGCGGTCTTTGCATCATCGGTACGGAAAGACACGAATCCAGACGTATCGATAATCAGCTCAGAGGTCGTTCCGGTCGTCAGGGAGACCCGGGTCAGACGCAGTTCTTCATATCGCTGGAGGACGATTTGATGCGCCTTTTCGGAGGAGAGAGAATCCAGGGAGTTATGAATAAATTCGGAATGCAGGAGGAAGCTTTGGCTGCCGGAATGCTTTCCAAGACGATAGAAAGCGCGCAGAAGAAGGTAGAAAGCCGCAACTTTGAAATTCGTAAATATGTTCTTCAGTATGACAATGTTATGAACAAACAGAGAGAAGTTATTTACGACCAGCGCCGCAAGGTACTTTTCGGTGACGACATCAAGTCCTACATCACGGAAATGATGGAAGACCTCATTCACAGCATCGTAGTGCCTATCACCGTAGGCAGCAAGTTTGCGGAGGAATGGGATTTTGACCTGATGAACAAGAACCTGAAGAGACTCACCGACAGATTTACAGGCATGAAGTATGATGAGGCTGGTATTCAGCAGCTCACCCCTGATACACTTGAAGAGGATGTTGTCGCTGAGTTTAAGCGTCTGTACGATGAAAAGGAAGCAGAAATCGGACAGGAGCAGATGAGAGAAGTCGAGAAGATGATTTTGCTCCGTGTTGTAGATAACCGCTGGATGGATCACATCGATGCAATGGACGATTTGAAACAGGGTATCGGTCTTCGTTCCCTCGGCCACATCGACCCGGCAATTGCATATTCAAACGAAGGTTTTGACATGTTTGAAGAAATGATCGGCGACATCAAGGAAGAAACCGTAAGATACTGCTTCGGCGT
>CABQMM010000185.1 GCA_902465215.1 uncultured Bacillota bacterium | reverse complement strand
TCTGCCCTTGCCCGAAGCAAAATCAAAGCACAAAATGTATATTTGCACGAAAAATCCTCAAAAAATGCCCCAATTTCGTGTATTTCGTATTGATTTTTACGGTTCTGCGCTTGAAATCGGGCAATGTATAAGGCTTGGAAAATTTTTTCATTTTTTTGCAAAACAAAAAAGTGTTGAAATTTCAACACTTTAGAGATTCGACTAAAATATTAGATTTTCATAGCCGTGCGGTCGAGCATGTGTTTTTTGGTATTTTGCGCCTCCCGTACACGAAATTGCCCCTAAAAAAGTCACTTTTTCGTGCATTTATACATTTAAATACCCCATGGGGGTATTTCGCGCAAGGTCAAACGCGCCACGCCGGACTGCGCAAGGCCAAACGCGCCATGGCACGGCATCTGCGAGCCTTAGATACGCCGCTCTGCCCTACAGGCAGCATATAATCGGAAGACCGAGGCGGCCGCCGCTGCAGCAAAGGCTCGCGCAGAGCATCGTACCGCAAAGCTGCCCGCAGTAGTTGCTGCCCTGCATCGACGGATTGCCGCCATAGCGTGCGCTGCGCTGCTGGTACCGATTCTCACCGCCCTGAAGCTGATTAAGCAGCGAGCGGTAATATGGGTTGTCCGGTTCAAAAGCGCAGGCGGTTTTCGCATGGTCGAGCGCAATCGCATTGTTTCCTACTTTGTAGTTGGCAATTGCGCTGTAGTAGTACCAGTTCCCGCGGCGGTCCTCCACCTCTTCAAGCACATTCAGACCTTCACGATAATAACCGTTCTGAATATAGTTCACCGCCGCGCGCAGATACTGCTCATCCTTGGACTCTGCCTGCGCACCCGCATAGGCGCCGCCATTCTGGCCTGAATAGCCATAGCCCTGCGAGCCTTGGCCTTGACCTGTCCCGCTCTGGCCGCCGAAACCCCAGAAGTCTCCAAAACCGCCGAAACCGAAACCACCAAATCCGAAGCCGCCGAACGGGTCGCCTTGGCCCTGCGAACCCTGCGCGCCATAGCCGTAACCCTGCTGCGCCTGATTTTTGCCCTGTCTCTGATCCATAATCATGCTGTATGCCTGCTGAACCTCTTTGAACTTTTCCTCGAGCTCCTTTTGGTTCGGCTTTCCGACATTCGCATCCGGATGGTATTTGCGGCTCAGCGCCCTGTATGCTTTTTTAATTTCATCCTCGGTGGCATCGTAAGCGACGCCCAGCACTTTGTATGGATCCATGGACTATTTTTTCTCGCTTTCCTTTTTAATCTTCTCCGCTTTGCCTTTGCCGTAGCGCACCCAAACGCCGGAGTATAAAATATTTCTCAAAATTTCAACGTTTTCTACAAGCGGCAGCCGCTCAAACGCGTCCGTACACTCGCCAATCATCAGCAGAAGCAGGTTCAGCACCTGATCGTCAAATCCGGGTTTGCCGTAAAGCTCCTTGAACGGGTTGTAATCGCCTGTTTTGATGTCTTTCTCGATGTCCTCGTAGGCATCGAGCAGATAGATGAATTTTCCTAAGAAAAAACCGACTCGGTAGAGGTCGTCCTTCCAAAAATCGTCTTTGTATACAAAAACCTCCGCCATAATCTCGCCAAAAACCTTTGCTACCTTGTCAATCGGCAGATTCTTTGCGTTTTCCACGATGTCGAGCATGTTCATCTTTTTCTCAACAAAATCCGCTTTTTCCGGGTAGCGTGCAGCCACGCGCTTTGCCTTCCGTGAAAGCGCCGCCATCGCAAGCCGCGCCTTGAGCTTATGTTCATCCTTCCAGTCGTCCCGGCATTTGTAATATGCCAGCAAAACGCACATATCCGCGCAGTAGTCTGTCACGCTGCTCCGCCTGCAGTTGTGTTTCTCAAGCGGGTGCACAATGCAGTGGTGGCAGTCGCAGCTTTCCTTTTCGTCGTAGAGATCCGATAAAATCATAATCAAAAACGTCATATCGTAATTCAGCGTCACACGTCCCGCCAGACCGTGCCGGTCCTTCAAAGCGTGGCAAAGTCCGCAGTAGTAGCTTCGATATGCGTCAAATTCTTTTATTTTCAATTCGGGTTTATTCACCAGTACATAACCGAACATCGTCAAAATTCCTTTCGTTTCACTTCACCCATATCTTAAACCGAAAAAGCACACGGTGTGTGTGCTTTTGATGAATTTTGCATATGTTAATCGACATACGATATTCGCTTTCGGTGTGCAGGCAGGCTCTGGGGCCTCGCGCCGCTCGAAAGCGCTCCCTATATTAACTCTCGCGCATGCGGGCGGGCTTCAATCCGCTCGCAAGTCCGCGCGTGCGTTTCGAGCCTACGCCTACTGCCGGCTTCCGCAGCCGTCCACACCGCAGCTTCCGCAGTCGTGTGTGCAGCCCTCCGGTGCCTGCGGCATTCCGTCGTGCTTGTTCGGATTGTCCGCAGCAAGGCAGGCCTCAACCATGTTGTCAAGCCAGTCACCGTCAAAAAGCTCGATCATGCCCTTATCGCAGGCAGCCGCAATCTTCTGATTAATTGGAATTTCCGAAATCGTACCGATTTCGTACTTGGCAGCGACCTCGTTCACATGACCGTCGCCGAAGATTTTGTGATTTTTTCCGCAGTCCGGACAGGTGAAGAATGACATATTTTCAACAATTCCGATTACCGGAACATTCATAAGCTGTGCCATTTTCACTGCCTTTTCGACGATCATGGAAACCAGTTCCTGCGGGGATGTCACGATTACGATTCCGTCAAGCGGCAGCGACTGGAATACCGTCAGCGCCACATCGCCCGTGCCCGGTGGCATGTCCACATACATCACATCGATGTCACCCCAGACAACATTATCCCAAAACTGCTGAATTACGCCCGAAAGCACCGGACCTCTCCAAACAACCGGGTCGGTTTCGTCTTCCAAAAGCGCATTCACCGAAATTGCTTTGATTCCTGTCTTGGATTCAACCGGGAAAATTTCTTCATCCGTGCCCTGCGCCTTTGCCTTGATGCCAAAAGCCTGCGGAATCGACGGTCCCGTGATATCTGCGTCCAAAACAGCCACTTTATATCCCAATCTCTGCGTTGCAACGGCAAGCATGGAGGTTACGGAAGATTTTCCGACGCCGCCTTTGCCCGATACAACACCGATTACTTTTTTTACATTTGATTGTCCATTCATTTTTCTGCACCTCCTGCATTCTGTACCAATATCTACTTTACTCTCATTATGCCCCGAATGTCAAGGGAAAATGAATAAGAAACAGGAGCGGTCACCCACTCCTGCCATTATATATATATTCTGTGCACACTTTGCCTATTTCACGGTTCTCCATGCTTTGTTCGACCACTGTGTATAATATTTCTTATCATCAATTGTGCGAACACCGCGAAGCTTGTAATAGTAAGTTTTGCCTGCTTTGAGGCTCTTTGTATTCAGATATTTTGAAACATCTCCGTTCTTGGTCGCAAAGAACGCCTTCTTGCCGTAACCACTGTTTTTCTTCACGGAACGATAAATTTCAAAACAGTCAACTTTATAGCCTTTTGATTTCGTCCATGTCAAAAGAATCTTTTTATTCTTTGTAAGCTTGGACTTCAACGTGATGGTTGAATTTTCAACTCCTTTGATAAGTTTTGTGTTCTTGTCTGCTGAAGGATTTGCCGGGTCAGCCGGATTGCTCGGATCAGTCAGATCCGCTTTCTTTTCAGCCTTGATTTCGACTTTGTCACCGGTTTTTAATCCGCTGAGCTCCGTCACAGAGCCTTTGGATGTACCGTTCAGCAAAACATCCGTAATTTCGTAACCATCTGCCGCGGTGATTGTGAGCTTCGTTCCGTCCGCGCTGATCGTCGTGTGGGAGCCTTCCCCTGCCAAAATCGCCGGCTTCTGAACCGGTACGTAGCTGCCGCCGCCGGAACTGCTACCGCCCGAACTTCCACCGCTGCTACCGCCGGAACCGCTGCCA
>CABQMM010000184.1 GCA_902465215.1 uncultured Bacillota bacterium | reverse complement strand
TTATCCGATTCAAGATTGTAAAGTCATCAAATTCTTATCTCCCCATGCTACAAGCCGCATGCACTATTTGTTCGATCTCCTCTTTCGCGTGCTCCAAGCAAACTACACGCTTGGAAACTTTATTTATATTTCCAATGTGCTGAATTTAATTCTGTCAGAGGTTTACGACCGCGAAAAGCAAAGCACAAATGAGCAAAATCGACATATCACAAATATCATTCGCTATATGTCACAGAATTTGGATAAACGGCTGACGCTGTGCGATTTAGAAGAAACCTTTGAGCTGTCCCGAAGCTACTTGAATGCAATTTTTCAGAAAGCGACGCAGCGATCTCCTCTAGATTTTTTCATCAATATGAAAATCCGCGCTGCGTGCACCATGCTGCGCACTACGGATATGTATGTTTATGAGGTTGCGCAGAAGCTGGGCTACAACGACCAGTATTATTTTTCCAGAATTTTTAAAAGTATTGTAGGTGTTCCTCCGAAGGAATACAAAAACGGTGAGTAGAGAAACCCAACGCGGCCGATTTTTCATGCCAAAAGTGGAATATAATCCATGATTCTCTATAATAATATATTTTTTCGCCCAAATGTCCATGGTAAAATTGAGTTACAAGGAAGGCCTAAAAGCATTCTTTGCAGATTTATTTTACCGTGGACTTTCGCTTTGGTAAGGAGGATTCCAATATGGAAGAAATTAAGGCAGTACGCATTTGGGAGGAAACCGTAATTATTCCGACCTACAAGGTCTATCCGCCCGAAAAAAACCCGATGTTTATGGAAAAAAGAGCATATCAGGGCAGCACGGGTAAGGTCTATCCGCTTCCCGTTACAGAAAAAATTTCCGACAAAAAAGAAGATGTCAGCTATCGAGCTGTTTTTCTGGAAAATGAATATTTAAAGGTTATGATTCTTCCGGAACTGGGCGGCAGAATTCAGCGCGCCTATGACAAAACCAATGGCTATGATTTCGTCTATTATAATCATGTGATGAAGCCTGCACTGGTCGGCTTGACCGGCCCATGGGTGTCCGGTGGCATCGAATTTAACTGGCCGCAGCATCATCGCCCGTCCACATACAGCCCCGTTGACTACAAAATCAGCGAAAATGCAGACGGATCATGCACTGTGTTTGTCGGCGAGATTGACAAGATGTACGGCACGAAGGGTATGGCTGCCATTTCTCTCTATCCCGGAAAAGCCTACATCGAAATTAAAGGTCAGCTTTATAATCACACGGATTTGCCGCAGACCTTCCTTTGGTGGGCAAATCCGGCGGTTCCGGTCAACGACTACACCTATTCTGTGTTCCCACCCGATGTCAACGCGGTTATGGACCACGGAAAGCGAGCCGTTTCTACCTTCCCAATTGCAACCGGTGAATATTATAAGTGTGACTATTCTGCCGGCGTGGATATTTCGCGCTATAAAAATGTCAAGGTACCGACCTCCTACATGGCGGCACATTCCGATTTTGACTTTATCGGCAACTACGATGAAAAACTCGAAGCGGGTTTGCTCCATGTGGCAGATCACCATATTTCGCCCGGCAAGAAGCAGTGGACTTGGGGCAATGGTGATTTCGGCCGCACTTGGGACCGCAATCTCACCGAAACCGATGGCCCGTATATTGAACTGATGACAGGTGTGTTCTGTGACAACCAGCCCGACTTCACTTGGCTCAAGCCCGGCGAGGAAAAAACCTTTGTGCAGTATTTTATGCCGTATAAGGGCGTCGGCCACGTCGGCAACGCGACGAAGGAAGCTGCGCTTAGTTTGATGCAAAATGACGACGGCACGGTGACAGCGAAGGTTTATGCGACTGCCGATTATAAAAATGCTGTCATTGAACTTTCTGAGAAGGACGAGAACGGACAATACAAACTCGTCGGAACGACTGCTGCCGATTTGAGCCCGACAACCTGCTACAGCGCTGCTTTTACACCGAAAAAATTGCAAAATTGCAAGGTGAGCGTGCTGCATGACGGTAAGGTCTTGGCAGAGTACAAGGTCTATGAAAAGAAGCTGGAGGAAATTCCGTCCCCGGCAGAATATATGAAGCAGCCACAGGACATGAAGTCCTTGGAGGAACTCTACTTGGCGGCAACCCACTTAGAGCAGTATCGCCATGCAACCTTTGAGCCTGCGGATTACTATTTAGAAGGCCTAAAGCGAGACGCAACCGATATTCGTCTGAACAACGGTTATGGTCTGCTGCTTTATAAGCGCGGACGCGCAGCGGAGAGCATTCCGTATTTCAAGGCGGCTATCAAGAAGCAGACATGGAAAAACCCGAACCCGTATTCCGGCGAGTGTTATTTCAATCTCGGCTTGGCACTGGAAGCGGTCGGCAGAGATGACGAGGCTTATGATGCATTCTTCAAGGCAACTTGGAGCGCGGAAACGCAGAGTGCAGGCTTCTATTGGCTGGCAAGTTTAGCTGCACGCAAAAACAATTTTGAAAGCGCATTGGAATTTGCCGAAAAATCTATGCTGCGTTCTTGGCATAACATGAAATCGCGTGCACTCAAGGCTGCTATGCTGCGCAAGCTTGGCAAGGATACATCTGCGCTGCTGAACGAAAGCATTGCAATTGACCCGTTGTATATGGGAACGCTTTATGAAAATGCTTTGGCGCAGGGAACAAGCGAAGCGTTTGCTGCGTGGGTCAAGATGATGCGCAGTGAGGCGCACAATTATTTAGAGCTGTCCTTGGATTACAGCAAAGCAGGACTCTATGAAGATGCAATTCGGATTCTTTCTGCGTGCGCAGATGGCAATCCGCTGCTGCACTACTATCAGGGCTACGCATATACGAAACTCGGGGAAACCGAGGCAGCAAAAGCGACATTTGTCTCCGGCGAGAATGCCAATGCGGACTATTGCTTCCCCAACCGCGTGGAAGAAATTCGCATATTGGAAATGGCGATTCACAGCTTAGACGCTGCTCC
This sequence comes from uncultured Bacillota bacterium, assembly GCA_902465215.1. Classification (GTDB taxonomy): domain Bacteria; phylum Bacillota; class Clostridia; order Peptostreptococcales; family Anaerovoracaceae; genus CAG-238. The sequence goes on along the minus strand of CABQMM010000184.1, from coordinate 988 downwards.
GATGGCGTGCCTGTATTTGGGCAATCTCTATTACGATAAAAAGCAGTACGCAATTGCTGCAAGCTATTGGCAGCAAGCCGCCAAGCAGAAGCCGACGCTTGCCATGGCGCACCGCAATCTTGCAATTTACTACTTCAACAAGCAGCATGACAATACCAAGGCACTGGAGGAAATGTGTGCTGCCTGCACGCTTGACCCGGCCTATCCGCGCAACTGGCTCGAATATGACCAGCTGGCGGCAAAATTGCCGATTCCTACGGCGGAACGCTTAGCAACCATGCAGCAACATATGGAGCAGGTGACGGCCAGAGATGATTTGTATCTGCGCTATATTACAATGCTTAACTGTGCAGGCCGTTGCGAGGAAGCGCTTGTTGCGCTTCGCAACCGTTTGTTCCACCCTTGGGAGGGCGGCGAAGGCAAGGTCGTTGCGCAGTACCGATTTGCGCTCATTTCGCTTGCAAAGCGGGATTTAGAGAACGGAAAGCCGCAAGACGCGTTTGAAAAGCTTGAAGCAACGCTGACCTATCCGGAAAATCTCGGCGAAGGCAAGCTGCCGAATGTGCCGGACAATGAGGCATATTATTACATGGGCCTTGCCTGCCGCGCAATGGGCAAGGAGGATTTGGCGCAGAAGTATTTGCACTTAGCAACGCTTGGCGACACCGAGCCGCAGAAGGTTTTGTATTATAATGATCAGCCGTCGGACTACATTTTCTATCAGGGAAAGGCGAGTGCTGCCCTCGGCAACGATGCACTTGCAAAGAAGGCATTCCACCAGCTGACTATTTTCGGCGAAACGCATCTGTTTGACCACGCGGCACCGGACTTCTTTGCAGTTTCTATGCCGGAAATTGAAGTGTTCCAGGATGATATTCAAATGCGTAACACGGTCTACTGCAACTATCTGCGCGGCTTGGGCGCAATCGGTCTCGGCGAAAAAGAAAAAGCAGCCGAACTGCTCAAAGGAATTCTTGCAGACCAGCCT
>CABQMM010000183.1 GCA_902465215.1 uncultured Bacillota bacterium | reverse complement strand
CGAAATCCAGAACGATTTACGGTCCGGAGCAGATTGAGGCGCAGATTGACCAGAATACTGAAATTTCCAAGGAATTCTCACTTTGGACTTCCGCAGGAACCAAGTACAGAAGAGGTAATATGTTCATCATTCCGATTAACACTTCCATCCTCTATGTAGAACCTGTATACCTGGAAGCAACCAACTCCAGTATTCCGGAAGTAAAGAGAATCATCGTTGCATACAACGACAAGATTGCTTACGAAGAAACTTTAGCTGACTGCCTGATTTCCCTGTTTGGAAACAAAGCACAGCAGGGCGTAAGCGGAAGTGAAACGGATAAGCCGTCAGAGACGGACAGCGAAAATCCGGTAGACAATATGAGCACCAGACAGCTCGCTCAGCTTGTTCAGGATTGCTTCACCAAGGCTCAGGACGCACAGAAAAACGGCGACTGGGCGAAATACGGCGAATATCTTGATCAGATGGAAGAGTATCTGAACCAGCTCACAAAATAATATTGCTTAAAAATAAAATTAAATAAAAAATAACAGAAAAGGAGGTAAATTATGCTGGAATTTGACTTAAACAAAATGCTGTTTAACATCCCAAAGGATATGCATAACAAAGAAGAACTAAAAAGAATTTTAAAGGAGCATCCGGAAGTCCAGTTTGTGTCATATGCAGGACTTGATATGGTCGGAAACGACACAGACGAAAGAATTCCCGTCAAGCTTTTTATAGACGACATGGATGCGATGCTTGCGCACGGAGTGCAGACCGACGGTTCCAGTGTAAATTTACCTAAAATTGCAGAGCTGAATAATGCCAAGGTTGACATGATTCCGGATCTTTCGGTAAATTGGTATGTTGATTACAACTTTGATAATATCGACACCAAAACCGGACTTCCGGTGGGAACCCTGCGCATACCTGCGTTCCTAATCCACAATGATCAGACCGAAGTCGGCTCCCGGGTAATACTCCGGGATGCCGCTTCTAAATTTAAGAAAGATCTGATGTCACTGCTGAAGGAGCATCCGTATGTATTTGAATATATCGACGGTGCAGACAGCGCAGATGACATTGAAGAAATAAGGATTACCAGTGCTACAGAGCTTGAATTTTGGGTAAAGACACCGGACGATAAGGCAGACAGAGAACAACTTTCAACCTCACAGGAGCTGAAGGAACAATATTGGAAAAGGACTTACGGACCTGTCAGAACCGCGCTCGAAAAGAGCATTGAAATTTTGGATTATTATGGTCTGGAAATGGAAATGGGTCATAAAGAGGTCGGAGGCGTCAAGTCGAAGATTACAAGCTCCGGAACACATGACCACATCATGGAACAGCTTGAAATCGACTGGAAATATTCAGATGCGATGCAGGCGTGCGACAATGAAAAACTGGTAAAATATGTTGTAAGAGATGTTTTTAATCAGTTCGGACTTAACACGAACTTTATGGCAAAACCGATTGGCGGTGTTGCCGGAAACGGTGAACATACCCACATCGGCGTATGCGCAAAGCTGAAAAACGGGAAAATGACGAATCTGTTCGCACCGGAAAAGATGCAGGAGGAATTCCTGACCCCGATTGGATTCGGAGCCCTTATGGGAATTTTGAAAAACTACGAGGCGATTAACCCGTTTGTAAGCTCCACCAATGACTCGCTGAACAGGCTGAAACCGGGATATGAAGCTCCGGTATGTATCGTAACTTCTCTCGGACATAGTCCGGCAGACCCGTCCAGAAACAGAACGGTCCTGATTGGCTTGATTAGAAATGCACAGAATCCGATGGCGACCAGATTCGAGCTTAGAGCGCCGAATCCGAAGAGCAATACCTATTTGGTACTTGCTTCCTCTTACATGGCAATGACAGACGGAATTCATGCAGCACTCGAAAATGAAAAGTCCGCGAAAGATTTGGAAAAATCTCTTTCTAAGAAGCGTGGAGAAGAGGATTTCTACCTTGAAAAAGACAGAGAATATCGCAGCGAAAAAGATGTTTTCGAGGACTTTACAGAAGAAGAAAGAAACGAACTGTTTGGCAGAGCGCCAAAGACTGTATGGGAAAATCTGAAAGGCTTTGCGGATTACCCGGAAAAAATGCTTGCGATTATGGGAGACAGTGTAATCACACCGATTTCGCTGGAATCCTATAAGACCTCTATTTTGAGCCAGTGGAAGACCGAGCTGCATAACCGGATTATACCGAACCATATGGATTATGTCAGAGAATGTGTCAAGATTCATGGCGATGATGCGACCGATTACGACCTTGAAAACTGGGCTCATATCGACCGTTTGCGTCACTACATAGCAAAAGACTCATTGCATGAGAAATCACTTCTTACTCGTGCGAGTGAAGCGCTTGACAATGATGACTACGATTTGGCATCCGAACTGCAGGTTGAACTTTCACAGAAAATCGAGCAGCTTAGAAAGTTATATTTGACATATAAACGCAACTTATTTTAATCAACATATTTTTTAAGGAGATACAAAATGTTAGACATTAAGAGAATCAGAGAAGACTACGAGGGAATGAAAGCCGGCGTAGAAAGAAGAACAAAGGGAAGCTTCGGCATTGAGAAGATTCCTGCACTTGATGAAAAGAGACGTGCTGTTTTAGCTGAGGTTGAGGCTATGAAGAACAAACAGAACACGGTTTCCAAGGAAATTCCGAAGATGAAAAAGGCAGGCGAAGATACGACTGCAATCATGGCGGAAATGAAGGAGCTTTCCGAAAAGATTAAAGTTCTCGATGCAGAAGTATCTCAGCTTGATGCAGATATTAAAGATACTTTGCTCAACATCCCGAACATCCCGGCTGATTTCGTACAGGTTGGCGAAGATGACAGCGCAAATGTTGAAATGAGAAAATTCAAAGAACCTACCCAGTTTGATTTCGAGCCGAAGGCACACTGGGATATCGGCACGGATCTTGACATCCTTGACTGGGAAAGAGCAGCAAAGATTTCCGGCACGAGATTCACTGTATATAAAGGTCTTGGAGCGAGACTCGAAAGAGCGATTATGTGCTTCATGCTCGATCTTCACACTCTCGACCAGGACTATACGGAAATTCTTCCGCCGTTCATGGTTAACCGCGCTGCAATGACAGGAACGGGTCAGCTTCCGAAGTTTGAAGAGGACATGTTCTATGTACCGCAGAAGGATTTCTTCCTGATTCCGACAGCAGAAGTTCCTGTAACCAACCTGCTTGCACAGGAAATCATTCCGGAAGAACAGCTTCCGATTCACTACACGGCATATACTCCTTGCTTCAGAGCAGAAGCGGGTTCTGCAGGCCGCGACACCAGAGGATTAATCAGACAGCACCAGTTCAACAAGGTAGAGCTTGTTAAGTTCTGTAAGCCGGAAGATTCCTGGGATGAACTCGAAGCGCTTACTGCAGATGCGGAAGAAGTACTCAAGCTTCTTGATATTCCGTACAGAGTTGTAAGACTTTCCACAGGCGACCTCGGATTCTCCTCCGCTTGCACATATGACATCGAAGTATGGATGCCGTCCTACGGAAGATATGTTGAAATTTCTTCCTGCTCCAACTTCCTTGACTACCAGGCAAGACGCGCAAACATCCGCTTCAGAAGAGAAGGCGGCAAGCCGGAATTCCTGCACACGCTCAACGGTTCGGGACTTGCAATCGGCCGTACGACTGCAGCGGTTCTCGAAAACTATCAGCAGGCTGACGGAAGCGTTAAAATTCCTGAAGTGCTCAAGAAGTACATGGGCGGCGCAGAAGTGATTGCAAAATAAAAATTGCAGCAAAAAAAGGAGCTTCGGCTCCTTTTGCTATGCACAGAAGCTTCCCAGAAACAGCGGCAGGACGCTTTGAGAATACTGACAGAGCGAGTAACTTCCACCGGAAATGCACCAGTCATACATCAGACCGCGTTCAAACATGGCGTAGGCCTTCGTGATGTCGTTGACGGAA
>CABQMM010000182.1 GCA_902465215.1 uncultured Bacillota bacterium | reverse complement strand
TCAAGGGTTGTCGTGCTTCCGGTTGCTGCTTCTGCAAGCTTCTTCAGTTCTTCCTGCGTGAAGGTCTTTTCGCCGTCCGGTGTCTGAATTGTCAAATCCGCATCCGTCTTGTTTAAGATGTCCTCGATGAAGGATTTGTCGAGGCTCAGTTCGAGCTTTGCACCGTCCTTCACATCTTTTTCAGAAACCTTGATAAGGATTTCGCTGGATTTGTTGTCCTTCGCCTGCTTCAAAATTTCTTTCTGGTTAGCTGCGGAAACCGTAACTTTCGCGGTTGTCACCTGATTGCCATTTTCGTCAGTCTTGGTTTCGTTCTTAACTTCGCTTGGGGAAGTCGTAACCTTTTCACCGGTCTGTCCAGCTTTATCGACTGTCGTAACCTCGGTCGTCGGAAGGATCGCTCCGCCAGCGGCAGCTCTATTCGTAACCTTAATCTTCACAGTCTTTTTAATCGGTGCAAAGTTGCTGTCCACAGGTGTGAAAACTGCTTCGCGGTCAAATTCGCCCGTGCTTTCAAATTTCTCGCCTTCCGAAGTTTCCGTGAGCGTCCAAACGCCTTCCAGTTCCACTTCTTGTCCGTTAAAGTTTACGGTAACTTTTTTATTTTTGAAGGTTGCTTTGATTACTTCCGTGTCTTTGTAAATCGCGTTTTGAACCGGTGTGTTGTCCGCTGCGTCGGTCAAAGTTACTTCTGCCTGCTTAATCTCAAACGCTTTTGTCGCCGTACCTTCAAAGTTTCCGTTTCCGGTTACTGTCAAAGTGTAGGTTCCCGCATCTGTTCCGATGTTTTCGCTTACATCGTAGGTTGCCTGAAGACTGGTTGCTTCATCAAGTTTTACGGTAACGCTCTTTACAGCCTGCGTTTGTTCTTTACCGGTGTAAGCCAGTTCATCGCCGAGAGAAATCGCTGCACCTTCGATACTGCGCTTTGCGATTGTAAACTCTGCTTCTGTTTGAGCCGCTTCGTAGTTTATACCCGCGGCAAGTTTTACGATTACTTTGTAAGTGCCTGCATCGGTCGGTGCTGCGTCGAGCTTGCTGTTTCCTTCATAATACTCAACGTTCACTTTTCCATCACCGTTCGTCGTATATACTGCATCAACAAAGTTGCCGTCGTATGTGCGGTTTAACGCTGCTCTGTTTGTGATTTCAAGACTCGGAGCTGCCTTTTCAATTGTGATAACCACATTTACAGTTGTATCTTCATAGTTTGTTGAGCTGATTTTAATCGGAAGTGTGATTGCGGTTCCCGCATTCGCACCGGAAATTGTATATGTCACCGTTCCGTCTGTGCCTACGCTCCAGTCAACATTGGTGGCCGAAGTGCTGCCTTTCGTATATTTAAGTGTTCCTGCATCGGTAGGCATGCCTGCTTCCGCAACAGAAGCTGTTTTCTGTGCATTGTCTCCATAAGTTACGGATTTTGAAACATTGCTTAAAGCAGGAGCTTCTGCCTTTTCAATCGTAAATTTTTTTGCAAGAGTGTTCTTTGCGAGCGTATAATTCTTTGCTTTAGCAGTCTCGGAAAGCGTAACTGTAAGCGTCGCACTTCGTGTGCCTGCATTTGCATTTTCAAATTCCGCTGCTACCGTAAAGTCCTCGCCAAGTGCAAGGGTTTCGCCGTTTTGAAGATTTGCAAAAATTACTTCCGTTACAGTTGCAGTCTTGTCGCCGTTCGTATATGTCTTTGGCGTAATCGCAAAGTCTGAAATGCTGATTTCGCACTTTTCAATCTTTGCCGTGATGCTTTGCGGGTCAACATTGTTGTGGTTGTTGTCTCCGATAACTTTGTACCATACGGTATAAGTTCCTGCATTCGTTCCGGTTGGGATTGCTGTGCTGTAAGTTCCGTTTTCCTCAAGGCTGTACTCAATGATTCCGTGCGCTGTGCTGCCTGCTTCAATGAGGTTTTGCGCCAGTCCCGTGTAGGAAAGACCTTCATTTGCAGTCGGTGCAGTGTATGTCGGGGCAACTTTCTTGATTTCAACCGTGACTGTATCACTCGTTACGGAATATCCGTCAATCATTGCAACGCAGCAGTATTTATATTCGCCTGCGTCAAAACCTGTTGGTACAGTGTACGCTTTGGTGCCCGCAATCGGCGTTGCCTCACCGACACGATACCATTGATATGTGGCATCATCTGCGCTTCCACCGTCATTTAATACGCAGGTCAGCTCAGGACTGTTATCTGCTGCATATCCATAATTTGCCGTAAGGTTCTTAGTATCTATGCTTATGCTTCTAATTGGTACTTGGACAATGCTAGCGCTTTGAATGGATTGACCCTCAAGCTGTTCTGCTGTTGCCCATGTGCTTTCGCCTGTCTTAAAGCTGTAATCTTTTTCAAGCAAATCTTTGATTTTAAGGTCTCCTGAAACAGTAAGGCTTGTAATTACGCCTTTTGTTTCGGCGGAATCCTTGATTGTTGCTTTCGCGCTAACCGTCAGCGAATCCACATTCTTACCGTTGAGGTCAAGCGTGAGTGATTCGTTGATTGTGATAGTCTCTGCATCTGTCAGCAATTTCACTATGCCGCCCTTGGCATCAGCGATTGCTTTTTCAATGCTAGTATATCCTTTATCGCCTACCTTAGCGACTATCGCTTTTCCGCAAATTGCGCAGCTATTATCACTATCTACCGTCGTATGCTCGCAGGTGAATCCACACTTGCATTTGTCGTTCTCGTCAAAATTGGAGTGCGTGTGGGACACTACATAGACGGTTTTATATATCTCAGTATTTACGTTTTTGTAAACATCTATTAAGTCTGTGCCATCTTTGCCATATGCAAAGGTATAGCCTTCTGCCAGCAGGTCGGATAGTTCGTCGGACCGCTTGCTCTCGCCGTTTTTGAGAGCATATCTCACGCCGGCATTTTCCGGGTTCTCGAATATACCACCGCTAATCTGAAAGATACCTTGACAGTCGTCGCCTTTAAACACATGCGGAGAATACACCCCGCCTTTGATAGTCACATTGTAACTGCCAAGTATATTAACGCAGACTGCCTTACCACCTGTATTTCTAACGCCGCCGTCACCGCTTTCTGAGCTGTCCTTCAGAGTCACGCTTGCGTGCTGCGTGATTGTTATCAAGTTTTTATAGGTAGCGCCTGAAAGGATGTGTCCGTCCCAGTCGATGGTGAAATTGCCTTGTTGGATATAGATATCATTATTGTAGTTGTCCTCATCATACGAAGGAAGTTTGACATTCTGAAGCAGCGTCACCGTAGTTCCATCCACTGCGTTTTGAACTGCGTAACGGAAGTCGGTCGTATAAGTAGTTTCATCATTCGCCGTCACTTTCGCCTGTGCCAAAAGTTCTCCGCAGTCAGGGCAGTAACCGGTATTATCCATTTCAGTTGTGTTCTCGCAAGGATTGCCGCAGGCGCAAGGATTGCCGCTGTGCTTCGGATGGGAAACGACGGTGACATTCTCTGCGTTGCTCTTTTCGTAACCGTTCACGATATTGCCAGTGCTATCCGCAAATGCATAGCCGTTTGCCAGCACGGTGTGGAGCTTTATTTCGCTTCCGCGAACATCATAAGCCCCTATTTTAGAGAACGTACCACCACTGATCTCACTGCCATCAATGGCATAAACCATTCCGAAATTGCCGCCGGTGATCTTCAATGTTCCGCCTTGAACTGCCCGTACAGCATAGACAGCGTTTTGGGTGATCTCGCCGGTTTTTTCATTGCTGCTGTCACAAATGGTAAGTGTTATCGAGGTAAAGATCGTAGTAGTGTCCTCTTTGCTGCAGCTGATCGTCTTACCGTTCAGATCCAATGTGAGATTATTGCGCCAGCCGTTGGACTCGTCAGCCTCGATAGACAGTGGCTCGGTAAGTTCCACATTATTCAGCAGCATGATTGTATCGTCGTTATCGGCTTTTTCCACTGCGGTTTTCAGGTCATTATAATAGAAGTTCTTGCCGTCCGCCGTTTTTATCTTAGCAACTGCAC
>CABQMM010000181.1 GCA_902465215.1 uncultured Bacillota bacterium | reverse complement strand
GGGATACAATGGCAAAGAAAAGCGAATATGATTATATATTCCCTTCGGTACTGATTCGCAGCAAAGAAACTTCGCTTCTGAAACGCGCTGACATGGAAAAAGTCATGGAGCAGAAAGATGTGCAGGGCGCAATGAAGGTTTTAAGCGAGTTTGGATATGGCGACGGTAAGGACAGCGAGGATGAGCGTGCCTTCGAGAAGGCTCTCGACGCGGGTCTTGCTGAAAGCTATGAGCTTGTATTTTCTGTGCTTTCGGACGAACCGCAGATGAAACTTTTCCTGTACCCAAACGATTATCATAATGTAAAGGTTCTTTTGAAGGCGGAGGCGCTTAAGACAGACCCGGCACCGCTTTTGCTGGAGTCCGCGGCGATACCGCCTCAGGAAATGCAGGAAATGATTCGCAAAAGAGATTTTGCGCTGCTTTCCGTTTCCATGAAGCAGGCGATTACCGAGGCGGCAGAGCTCTTCGCCAAGAGTCGTGACCCGCAGGAAATCGACATTATTTTAGACCGTGCATGCTACCGCGATATGCTTGAGGAAGCAGAAAAGCTTGATAATGCTTTTGTAACGGGCTATGTGAAGCTCTTAATCGACAGCTTGAACATGAGCGCGTTTATCAGACTTCGCAAAATCGGAAAATCCAAGAATTTTTTCGAAAAGATTTTCCTTACGGGCGGAAACCTCGAGGAGCGTTTCTTTGAGGGTGCTTATGAAGAGGCGTACAGCTCGATTGCGGACAAACTGCAGCCGTTTGGCTATTACGAAGTCTTTGCGGAGGGAGCGAAAGCCGTTACCGAAAAGGGAAGCTACAGCGAGCTTGAAAAAATTCTCGATAATTTGAAAATCCGCTTTGCGGCAGAGTGCAAATATCAGCCGTTCGGATTGGAAACCGCTGCGGCTTATCTGATTGCCAAAGAGATGGAGGTCAAGAATCTCAGAATTATCTTTGCGGGCAAGATTGCCGGAACAGCTGCGGAAATTGTAGCGGAAAGGTTAAGGGAAACTTATGTATAAGATAGGCGTAATCGGCGACCGAGAAAGCGTTTTAGGCTTTCAAGCGGTCGGTCTGGATGTATTTCCGGCGGGCGATGCCGAGGAGGCAAAGAAAACGCTGAAGCGGCTTGCTAAGGAGGACTTCGCCATCATCTATATTACAGAACAGTTTTATCAATATATGATGAAGGAAGTCGAGGAGTACACAGACAGCAGGCTTCCGGCTGTGATTCCGATTCCCGGAAAGGACGGAAGTTTGGGCATCGGAATGACATCCGTAAAGAAATCGGTGGAAAGAGCCGTCGGAGCCGATATATTATTTGGAGGAAATTAAAATGGCAGAAGGCAAAGTATTGAAAGTATCCGGGCCGTTGGTCGTTGCGTCGGGCATGGATCAAGCCAATATGTTCGACGTCGTGCATGTTGGCAGCCAAGGCCTGATCGGAGAAATTATAGAAATGAGAGGCGACAGGGCTTCCATTCAGGTATACGAAGAGACCGCGGGAATCGGACCGGGTGCTCCGGTCGTATCTACGGGAGCACCGCTTTCGGTAGAACTGGGGCCCGGACTCATCGAGACCATGTACGATGGTATTCAGCGTCCGCTTGAGGAAATGGTGCAGGTCGCAGGACCGAACATCACGCGAGGGATCAAGGTTCCGTCGCTGAATCGCGAGAAAAAATGGGAATTCAAACCATTGCTAAAAACCGGAGACGAAGTCGAAGGCGGCGACATCATCGGTGAAGTTCCCGAAACCGTTCTGGTTACGCAGAAAATCATGGTTCCCGCAGGAATCAAGGGCGTAATCGATTCGATTGAATCCGGAAATTACACAGTTGATCACACAATCTGTAAAATCAGGCTGACGGAGGACTACGGCGCAGAGCATTTAAAGGCAGGCGACATCAAATCGCTCAGCATGATGCAGAAATGGCCGGTAAGACGCGGTCGTCCATATAAGGAAAAACTGGTTCCGGAGATGCCGCTTATCACCGGACAAAGAGTCATCGACACGATGTTCCCAATCGCCAAGGGCGGCGTGGCAGCCGTACCCGGACCGTTCGGTTCAGGCAAAACCGTTGTACAGCACCAGCTTGCAAAGTGGGCAGATGCGGACATCGTTGTATACATCGGCTGCGGCGAACGTGGAAACGAGATGACCGATGTACTGATGGAGTTCCCGGAACTGAAAGACCCTCGTTCAGGAGAGTCTTTGATGAAGAGAACCGTTTTAATCGCAAACACTTCGGATATGCCGGTTGCGGCGCGTGAAGCGTCTATTTATACAGGCATTACCATAGCGGAATATTTCAGAGACATGGGATACTCGGTAGCGCTGATGGCAGACTCCACTTCCAGATGGGCGGAAGCTCTTCGTGAAATGTCGGGCCGTCTCGAAGAAATGCCGGGTGAAGAAGGCTACCCTGCTTATCTGGCATCCAGACTCGCGCAGTTCTATGAAAGAGCCGGAAGAACCGTATCCCTCGGAAAAGCGGGCCGCGTAGGAGCACTTTCCGCAATCGGTGCGGTATCTCCTCCGGGCGGTGATATTTCCGAGCCGGTATCGCAGGCAACTCTGCGTATCGTAAAGGTGTTCTGGTGTCTGGATTCGTCACTGGCGTATGCAAGACACTTCCCGGCAATCAACTGGCTGCAGTCCTATTCCCTCTATGTGGAAAGACTGGAGAAGTGGTATGCGGAAAATGTTGACAAAGAATTCCCGAAGATGAGAGAAGAAACACTCGCGCTTTTGCAGCAGGAAGCAGAACTCAACGAAATCGTACAGCTCGTCGGTGTAGACTCGCTTTCGGCTGATGACCGCATGAAGCTCGAAGTCTGCAAATCCATTCGTGAGGACTATCTGCACCAGAACGCGTTCCACGATGTGGACACCTATTCTTCGCTGAACAAGCAGTTTAAGCTTTTGAAGCTGATTCTCGGCTTCTATAAGGAAGGACTTGAGGGTATTCACAAAGGCGCTTCCTTTGCAAAGGTTGCGGCAATCCCTCAGCGTGAAGAAATCGGCAGATTCAAATATATCGAAGAAGAGCAGATTGACGAAAGATACGAAAAATTGATGAATGATATACGCGCTGCGATCAATGCGCTTGTAGTAGAGGAGGCTGAAGCGGATGATTAGAGAATATAAGACAATCAGTGAAGTTGTAGGACCTCTGATGCTGGTCAAGGATGTTGACGATGTTACCTACGACGAACTTGGCGAAATCCTGCTTCCGAGCGGGGAAAAAAGACTTTGCAAAGTCCTCGAAGTCAACGGACATAACGCGCTGGTTCAGCTTTTCGAGGCGTCTCAGGGGATCAACCTGAAGCAGAGCACGGTGCGCTTCCTCGGACACGGTACGCAGCTTGCGGTATCGCCGGATATGCTCGGTCGTGTATTCGACGGTATGGGAAGACCAAAGGACGGCGGGCCGGACATTATTGCGGAAAAAATGCTCGACATCAACGGCCTTCCGATGAACCCGGCAGCCCGTGACTATCCGGCTGAATTCATTCAGACAGGCGTCTCGGCAATTGACGGACTGAACACGCTGGTCCGCGGACAGAAGCTTCCGATTTTCTCGGGCGCAGGTCTTCCGCACTCCAACTTAGCAGCGCAGATTGCGCGTCAGGCAAAGGTAATCGGCGACGATGCCGGAAACTTCGCCGTTGTATTCGCGGCAATCGGTATTACGCACGAAGAAGCGGATTTCTTCGCTTCCGACTTCAGAAGAACCGGCGCGATTGACAGAACGGTTATGTTTATGAACCTTGCAAACGACCCTGCGGTTGAGCGTATCGCTACGCCGCGTATGGCACTGACAGCTGCGGAATATCTTGCGTTCGACATGGGAATGCATGTACTGGTTATTTTGACGGATATTACAAACTACGCGGAGGCTCTGCGTGAGGTTTCGGCTGCTCGTAAAGAGGTACCGGGCCGCAGAGGCTACCCCGGATATTTATATACCGAT
>CABQMM010000180.1 GCA_902465215.1 uncultured Bacillota bacterium | reverse complement strand
ATTCGACGCGTTATTTAGAGGAAACAGGCACACAGCTCACATGGGAAATCATGAAGGGCTTTTATGCGAGCGGAATGAAGCTTCTCAGCGGCGGCTTTATCGGAATGATATTGGCAGCACTGCTTGTGAAGGGCTTTGGAATGGCCGGATGCTGGATTTTCACGCTGGTGACGACTTTCATATGCCTGATGCTGCTCATCAATACTCCGGTTTCCCGTTTCTTCGAGAAAATCGGAGATAAAATAGAAGAAAGAAAGCTGATAAAGGAACACGCGCACCTTGATATTGCAAGCGAGGACGAACAGGGCGTGCAGGTTGCGATTCATCCGGATGTGATGAATGCACAGAAAGCACCGCGCGCGCCGAAGAAGGCGCAGATTGCAGAGCCGCTGCAGTCCGCGGCAAAGATAAGCTATGGAAATGACAACCGGGAAAGCACGGTTTTACAGTATATGCAGGACGATGGGCTTTTTGAACGGCCGGCAAGCGGCACCTATGGGCTGGAGGCAGGAAGGTTATGGAATTGACGGCGACGCAGGGATGCAGACTGCATCCGGAACTTTCGGTCTAACGCCAAATACGGCAGCACCTGCAGCTTCGGCAGCGTTTGGAGCTGCGGCAGAAACTGCACAGAGCCATGCGCCGAAGATTAAAACATTACAGCCGCAGACGGAGCCTAAAGCACAGGCACAGAGTACGGCAACGGCTGCAGCAAAAGGAACCGCAGATAAAGAGATTGTAGAGAAAATTTCAAATAAAGAAGCCAAGGAGGCAATGCTGACGACGGAAGAAATCAATCAGACGCAGACGCCTGAGAAATATAAAAAGCCTCCGGTAAGCCTTTTGGAAAAGGCAGCGGGCGGCAGCCAGACACCTGCGGCGGTTTTGCAGGAGAAGGCGATGAAATTAGAAGAGACGCTCCGCAACTTCCATGTTGATGCGAGAGTGATTCAGGTAACACAGGGACCAACGGTAACCCGTTACGAAATTCAGCCGGCAGTCGGCGTAAAAGTCAGCAGTATTGTGCGGCTTGCAGATGACATTGCGCTGAATTTAGAGGCGAAATCTATTAGAATCGAGGCTCCGATTCCGGGAAAAGCGGCAGTCGGCATTGAAGTTGAGAATGAATCGGTAACGATGGTAAGACTTCGGGAAATCATCGACTCGGACGCTTTCAAAAAGAGCAAGTCGAAGATTACCTTTGCTGTTGGAAAGGACATCAGCGGAAATGCAATTGTGGCGGATTTGAAATCGATGCCGCATCTTTTGATTGCAGGTTCGACCGGATCGGGTAAATCCGTGTGCATCAACAGTATTATCACAAGCTTTATTTATAAAGCGGACCCGAACGAGGTTAAATTGATTCTAATCGACCCGAAGGTCGTGGAACTTGGAAATTACAACGGAATTCCGCATTTGATGATTCCGGTTGTGACCGACCCGTCAAAGGCAGCGGCAGCTCTGAACTGGGCAGTTGCGGAAATGACGGATCGCTATAAAAAGTTTGCTGATGAAGGCGTGAAGGACTTAGAATCCTTTAATGAATTTGTGCGGGCAAACGGCGAAGAAAACAGAGTAATGCCGCAGGTTGTCATTATAATCGACGAGCTTGCGGATTTGATGATGGCAGCTCCGTCACAAATCGAAGAATCGATTTGCAGGCTGGCGCAGATGGCAAGAGCTGCGGGCATGCACCTGATTGTCGCCACGCAGAGACCTTCTGTCGATGTTATCACAGGCGTTATCAAGGCGAATATCCCATCCAGAATTGCGTTTGCGGTATCGTCACAGGTTGACTCCCGTACGATTTTGGATATGCAGGGTGCTGAAAAGCTGGTTGGAAAGGGCGATATGCTCTTTCACCCGATGGGCATGGGCAAACCGATTCGTGTGCAGGGAACTTTCGTATCCGATGGCGAAGTACATAAAGTAATCGAATTCGTTAAGGGACAAGTAGAGACGACGGAATATAATGAGGATGTTTTGTCACGAATTGAGAGAACGAATGTACAGGATTCTGCAGATGACGCTGACGAGCTGCTTCCGGATGCGATTGAACTCGTTGTCAGCAGCGGACAGGCTTCGGTTTCCATGCTGCAGAGACGCTTCCGCATCGGCTATAACCGTGCGGCAAGAATCGTCGATATGATGGAAGCAAGAGGCATTATCGGGCCGCAGGACGGAAGCCGGCCGCGGCAGGTGCTGCTTACATCGGAAGAACTGGACGAAATGCAAAACGGAGTAAATCCGGAAATCATAGAAACAGAGGAAGTAACGCATGAAAATATTTATTGAAACACTTGGGTGTCCGAAAAATTTTAACGATACACAGGTTGCGAAGGGATTTTTAATCGATGCGAACCATAAAATTGCGCAGACGCCGGAAGAAGCGGATGTCATTATGATCAATACCTGCGGTTTTATCAATGACGCGAAAAAGGAATCAATTGAGAGAATCTTTGATTTTTGCGAATATAAAGCGGCGGGCAAAAAAATCGTTGTGTCCGGCTGCCTTGCAAAAAGATATGCGGATGAACTCTTTGAGGAAATGCCGGAGGTGGACTGCTTTATCGGAGTGAACGAATACGAGCAGCTCCCGGAAATCTTGGAAAACCTCGATAAGAGACAAAAAGTCGTGACGGAATGTTTTGCGGATGTACTTCCGCGCATGGAGAGAAAGCTTGACGATAATCCTTTCTCGTCAACTTTAAAAATTGCCGAAGGCTGCAACAACCGATGCGCTTATTGCGTCATTCCATCCATTCGCGGCGAATATCGCAGCAAAAAAATCGAGGACATTTTGGACGAAGCACAGGAACTGGCGCAGGCCGGGTGCAAAGAGCTGATTTTAATCGCGCAGGATGTCACCAATTACGGAATTGATTTATACGGACAGTACAAGCTTCCTGAGCTTCTCAGACAGCTTTGCCGCATTGACGGCATCGAATGGATTCGCCTGATGTACTGCTATGAGGATCGGATTACAGACGAGCTGATTGAAGTGATGGCAAGCGAGCCGAAAATTTGCAAATATATCGATATTCCGATTCAGCATGCTTCGGACGCGGTGCTGAAAGCGATGCGCCGCCGCTCGACAGAGGCTTCCATTGAGAATACAATCGAAAGACTTCGCAAAAAAATCCCGGATATTCATATCCGAACCACTTTCATTGTCGGATTCCCGGGAGAAACGGACGAGGATTATGAGAAGCTTTATGCTTTTGTTGATAAAATGCGCTTTGCAAGGCTCGGAGTTTTTGCTTATTCGCAGGAGGAAAATACGCCTGCAGGTGAGATGGAAAATCAGATTGATGAGGAAGTGAAAGAGGAGAGGCTGGACGGCATCATGCGTCGGCAGCTTGATATTTCTCTTGAACTCAATAAAGAAAAAATCGGACAGACGCTCGAGGTTTTGGTCGAGGAGCAGGATGAAGACGGAAGCTGGCTCGGCAGAAGCCGCTATGATGCGCCTGAAATTGACAACTCGGTTATTTTCACTTCAAATCGCGGACTGAAGCCGGGTGACATTGTGAGCGTGCGGATTAATGACGCATTTGATTATGATTTGGTAGGTGTGGAGGTATAACATGAATTTACCTAATAAACTGACGGTCGGCAGAGTTATCGCAGTGCCGTTTTTCATCGCAGCCTATATGCTCGGATGGCACATGACCGCGTTCGTGATTTTTATTGCGGCGTCCTTTACGGATATGCTGGACGGCAAAATTGCCAGAAAATATAATTTAGTTACAAACTTTGGTAAGATAATGGACCCGCTTGCGGACAAAGTCCTGGTTTATTCCGCTTTTTGCCTTTTAATCCCGGACTATGTGCCGGGGTGGATGCTGATTATTATTTTAGCCAGAGAATTTACTGTAGCAGGAATGCGGACGGTGGCGGCTTCGGAAGGAATCGTCATTGCGGCGGCTATGAGCGGAAAGATTAAAACGGTTCTGCAGATGATTGCAGTGCCGATGCTTCTGCTGCTTCCGGTATTTCAAAAT
>CABQMM010000179.1 GCA_902465215.1 uncultured Bacillota bacterium | reverse complement strand
GCTTTAACGATATAAACGACACATCAATGCTTATAAAGTTAATCGGGTCTTCAATTAAGTCAAAATCCAGATAGCGGATATTGCATTTTTCCATGTTGATAACGCGTGAATCAATACGAAGCTTATAGTCGAGCTGTCCGTAACCCACATCCACAGCGTAAACCTTGCGTGCGCCGTTTTGCAGCATGCAGTCCGTGAAGCCGCCTGTGGAGGCTCCGATGTCCATACACACGGCGTCTTTTAAGTCAATCGGCCAAAGCTTCATGGATTTCTCCAGTTTCAGCCCGCCGCGGCTGACATATGGACAAATATTTTCTTTTACAGTAATTTCTGCATTTTCATCAATCATATTGCCGGCTTTATCGCTCTTCTGGCCGTCCACATAGACAATTCCTGCCATAATGGAGGCTTTCGCCCTTTCTCTGGACGGATAAAAGCCCTTCTTCACAAGTAAAACATCAAGCCTTTCTTTCAAGCTCTTCACATATCCTTTCCGCAATCTTTTCTGCCGACAGACCATATTTGTCCGTCAATTCCTCAAAGGTTCCCTGTTCGATAAAGCTGTCCGGCCAGCCGAAAGTAAGAACCTTCTTGTCTTCGCCCAAATTTGCGCGCAGGCTCTGCCCGAATCCGCCTGTGACGACATTATCCTCAATTGTTACGATTGTCTTGCCGGGCAGCGCAGCTGCATTAGACATTTCAATCGGCTTTATGATAAGCACATCCTCATAATGCGCATAAATTCCTTTGCTCTCAAGAATCTGAAAGACCTGTCTGCCGATTTTCGCCATCCTGCCGACTCCGAGGATTTCGATGCGTTCAGAACGATTATTGCGCTTTCGTGCTTCTGTTTCATAAAACATCATCGATGGAACTCTGCCTTCTTCTTCAAGCATTATTTCACCTCTCGGATAACGAATTGCGCATGGGCCTTCCAGTGCCAAAGCGTAATCCATAGAGTCCGTCAGCGCTTTGTCGCAGGTCGGCGCTATCACGGTCATATTCGGCATCGGATTGAGATAGCTGAGGTCGAAGATTCCGTTGTGTGTTTCGCCGTCTGCACCCACGATTCCCGCACGGTCAATCATAAAGGTCACCGGAAGCTTCTGCATGCATACATCATGGAGCATCTGGTCGTATGCTCGTTGTAAAAACGAAGAATAAATGCATACAAATGGCTTCATTCCCTCTTTTGCAAGCCCGGCAGCAAAGGTCACAGCATGCTGCTCTGCAATTCCGACATCAAAGAAGCGTTCAGGGAATTCCTTTGCAAACTCAGAAAGTCCCGTAGCGTCGCCCATCGCTGCAGTAATCGCAACGATTCGCTCGTCTTTTCGAGCAAGGTTTACCAAATAGTCTCCCATCAGTTTCGAGTAGGACGGAAGCTTTGGTTTGTTTAAAACTTCTCCGGTCTCCGGGTCGAACGCGTCAATTCCATGGAATTTTCCCGGCGCCTTTTCGGCATTTTTATACCCCTTACCTTTTTTGGTAATCACATGGATAATCACCGGCTCGTTCAGCCCTTTTGCTCTTTCGAAAACATCGCAGAGCTTACCGATATCGTGTCCGTCAACCGGTCCGAAATAGGTAAAACCGAGTTCTTCAAACAAAACGCCGCCGTAATTCATCATCGAATATTTTATGTCATTCTTTATATCTGCAAGTCCCTGAGCAATGCCTTTTCCGACGCTTGGGATCGCAGCGATTTTATTCTTTATAAATTTCTTTGCGCTGAGATAGCCCTTCGATGTCCGAAGAGAGTCCAAATGCTTCGAAATGCCACCGATGTTCGGAGAAATCGACATTCCGTTATCATTCAAAACCACGATTACCTTTGATTTCGAAGCTCCGATATTATTCAGCGCTTCAAAGGCCATGCCGCCGGTCAGCGATCCGTCTCCGATAACTGCGATGACCTCATGGCTTTCGCCCTTTAAATCTCTTGCCGCAGCCATGCCTGCTGCTGCAGAAACGGAGGTCGTGCTGTGTCCTGTATTAAAGCAGTCATAGGGACTTTCACTTGTTTTCGGGAATCCGCTCAGCCCTCCCATCTTGCGAAGGGTATCGAACTTGTCCGCCCGTCCGGTCAAAATCTTATGCACATAGGACTGATGTCCCACATCCCAGATAATCTTATCCCTTGGGAAGTCAAACATTTTATGAAGTGCAATCGTCAGTTCAACAACCCCTAAGTTGGATGCCAGATGCCCGCCTGTTTTCGATACTTTTTCAATCAGAAACTCGCGAATCGAATAGGTCAGCAATTCCAACTCGCGGTCGGACATCTCTTTCAAATCCTCGGGGAAATTATAATCACTTAAATTCTCTTTCATTCAAAAACCTAATTTCTTCTGTCTTTTAATTCCAAGACCAAATCTCTGAAAAATTCGGCGTTGTCATAGTAACGGGCAATCGCCTCCACGGCATCGTCCGTAAGCTGCTGAAGGCGCTCCTGTGCCGCTTCCAGCCCGTTGATGGAGGTATAAGTCGTCTTATTCTTTTTCTTATCTGAACCGGTCGCTTTGCCAAGCTCAGCCGGATTTCCGATGACATCTAAAATATCATCTGCAATCTGATACGCAAGTCCGAGATTCTCGGCATAAATATCAAGCTGCGAAAGCATCTCTCTCGTTGGATTTCCCAAATAAAGCCCTGCTTTAATTGCAGACTTAATCAGTGCCCCGGTTTTGTTAATGTGAATGTATTCCAGCATTTCGTTCGAGCAGTCGTTCGTTTCGGCTTCAATATCCGAAACCTGTCCCGCAACCATTCCTTTGCAGCCCGCACCCTTTGCAATTTCAAAAGAAGCATTGATACGCTTGCGCATTTTTTCCGGTTCGTCGAAATAAAGCATCATATCTTTATTAATCGCTTCAAAAGCTGTTGTAAGAAGTCCGTCTCCTGCCAGAATGGCAAGCGCTTCACCGTAAACCTTATGGTTCGTCGGCTGTCCGCGTCTTAAATCGTCGTTGTCCATTGCCGGAAGATCATCGTGAATCAGCGAATACGTATGAATATATTCCATTGCGCACGCATACGGAATCGCTTCCTTAATGTCGCCGCCAGCGAACTCACATGCAGCAAGAAGCAAAACCGGACGAAGTCTTTTGCCTCCGGCTGTAAGACTGTATTTCATTGCCTCGTACAGCGAAATACTCTTATTATCAATGTTTGGAATGAAATCAAGCAAATGCGTATCAATGATTTCTTTATACTCATTGTAACTTCTGTCCATAAAGCGAAACCTCCTTGTCTTGCTGCTCTCGTATCTCTTTTATTTTGAAAAAATCTCTATCTTCTGTTTAGCGTTTTCTAAAATCTCATTACATTCCTTGTAGCAGGCAATTCCTTCTTCATAATACTGCACCGCATCATCAAGGCTCGTATCTTCTTGTCTGATTTTTTCCGACATTTCTTCGAGTTTTTTCATTGCGTCCTCAAAAGTCATTCCTCACTGCCTCCTTCTATTTCCAATGCTTTTACCTTGACCTTGCCGTCCTTCAAAATCAGGCTGTAGTCCTCGGAAAGCGAAATCTGCGAAACAGAGCTTACGCTCTTTCCGTCTGCAGTCTGCAAAATCGAATAGCCTTTCCCCAGAACCGCTGACGGGTTGTTCTCGTCCAGATAAAGCTTCAACGTCTCCATCTTATGCTCCATGGACGCTATCATGCGGTTTAAGACATTTTTCATGTCTAAAATACAGTTGTCCGCCCGCAGCTTATCGTATTTTATCTTATTGTTCATTTGAACCGTAAGATTATTTTTATAAATTTCGATTTTTTTCAAAAGCTCCCCGGTATTGGGCACAGCCATTTCCGCTGCCGCTGTCGGAGTCTCCGCGCGCTTGTCCGCCGCAAAGTCTGCAATCGTAAAGTCGATTTCATGTCCGACTGCCGAAATAATCGGAATATCGCAGCGATAAATCGCCCTCGCAACGATTTCTTCATTGAATGGCCAGAGGTCTTCTGCCGAACCGCCGCCTCTTCCGACGATAAGCGTGTCCAAATCATCAAAATTCTCATTTATCATGTTGAGC
>CABQMM010000178.1 GCA_902465215.1 uncultured Bacillota bacterium | reverse complement strand
AATTCCAAGTGTAGTCCTCCCTAACTGTTTTTTACTATTATACAGGAAAAATCAAGTGAATGTTGACTAATTTTGTAACATTTTGTCAATATTGTATATATTTTTGTACATTTATTAAAAAAAGACTCCCATCAATAAAGATGAGAGCCTAAAAAACTCAAAACATTTAAAGTTTTACATAATTTTTTTCAAAATAATCGGTGTAATAACAGTAGTCGCAATTACTACAATTACAATCGGCGGGAACATATCCGCGTCAATTAGACCGATGTCATAGCCCTTCTGCGCGACAATCAGCGCAACTTCACCTCGGGAGATCATACCGACGCCGACCTGAACAGCTTCCGCAGTGCTGAACCCGCAAACCTTCGCTCCGAGACCGCATCCGATAATCTTTGTCAAAATCGCAACCACAAGCAAGATCAGTGAAAAAGTCAGAAGTTCCCTGCTGAAACCGTCAAGCGAAACCTTCAGTCCTACGCTCGCAAAGAAAATCGGTGAGAAGAACAGGTAGGACGGTGACGAAATCTTTTTGGCAATCTCATGCTTGATTTCATGCTGCGAAAGGAAAAGTCCGAGCAGGTATGCTCCTGTAATATCCGCAATTCCGAAATATTCCTCGGAAGCAAATGCCACTACGAAGCAAGCCGCCACAACATAGGTCGTAATTCTGCGCTTGCCTTTGTTTGCATCTATAATTCCCTTGAACGATTTGCATATATATGCAATCATAATCATCAGCGCCGCATAAAGCAGAATTTTCAGCAGAATTCCGACGATGGAAACGCTCTCGTCCTTCAGACTGATTACCACCGTCAAAACGATGATTCCCATGATGTCGTCAATTACCGCTGCGCCTAAAATCGCATTACCGACCTTGCTGTCGAGTTTTCCCATCTCTCTGAGTGCTTCTACTGTAATGCTAACGGATGTAGCAGTAAGGACAACGCCGATGAAAACAGCCTTTAAAATGCTGTCATAACTTGTCTGACCCGGCTCGAAATAAAAGTAATAGCAAGCCGTGCCGCCGATTAACGGCACAATCACACCAATTGATGCAACAACAAAACATGCAACGCTGTTTTTTTTCAGCTGCTGCATATCTGTGTCCAAACCCGCAGTAAACATTAGAAGCACGACGCCGATTTCTGCTGTTTTCGCAATGAAATCAGTCTCTTCAATCAGCCCCAGACACGATGGCCCGATGAGAATTCCGGCGAGCAGCGCCCCTACAACCTGCGGCATATTAACCTTATTGGTCATGTCTCCCAAAATCTTGGTTGTAAGCATGATAATGGCGATGCTTACAAAGAAAACATAGTTATCCATTTTGTCAATTCCTCCGGTAAATAATAAGATCAATATCAGGTATCACAATTGACTATTATAGACATGTTTCGATAAAATTTCAAGGGTAAAATCCGTTTTTCGGCATTAATCTAAACGAAATATGAACACCTCTTGCGGTTCTTTGCAGCTAAAGGACTTTATTTAGGAAATTCTTCGTTCTTTCCTCTTTTGGATTGTCGAAAAGTTCAGACGGTGTTCCTTCCTCAACGATCGCGCCGTCCGCCATGAAAATTACACGGTCGGCAACCTCCCTCGCAAAACCCATCTCATGCGTTACGACAATCATCGTCATGCCTTCGTCCGCAAGCTCACGCATAACATCAAGCACTTCTCCGACCATTTCCGGGTCGAGCGCCGAAGTCGGCTCATCGAAAAGCATCACTTTCGGTTGCATCGCAAGCGCCCGCACAATCGCAATACGCTGTTTTTGACCGCCCGAAAGCATATTCGGAAATTCGTCTTTTTTGTCGGCAAGACCTACACGCTCTAAAAGCTTCATCGCCTGTGCTTCGGCTTCTTCTTTGCTTGCAAGCCGGAGGGTTACCGGTGCCATCATAATATTTTCAATAACCGTTTTATGCGGAAAAAGATTGAAATGCTGGAATACCATCCCCATCTTCTGACGATGAACATTAATATCAATACCTTTCGATGCTAAATTCACACCTTCAAAGTCGATTTCTCCCGAAGTCGGTTCTTCCAGCAGATTGAGGCTTCTGAGCATCGTCGATTTACCGGAACCGGAAGGCCCGATAATCGCAACAACCTCACCCTTTTTTATATCTAAATTGCAGTGGTTCAAAGCCACGACTTTGCCGCCGTTGTATTCTTTCACCAAGTCTTTGACCGAGATAATGCAGTTAGCGTTTGTCTCCACGACGCATCCTCCTTTCGATGTGCTCAATCACCTTCGATGTCGGGTAATTGATAATAAAGTAGATAAATGCAGCCAGCATATACGGTCCTACGGAAATATAGGTACCGCCGGCGATTGTCTGCGCGGTAAACATGATCTCGCCCATGCCGAGCATCATGCAGATGGAGCTTTCCTTAATCATCGTAACCACTTCGTTTGCCAGCGCCGGAAGCACATTCTTGATTGCCTGCGGCAGGATTACAAGCCGCATGCTCTGTGACTGCGAAAGCCCGAGCGAACGCGCCGCTTCCATCTGACCGCTGTCTACCGCCAAAATACCCGCACGGAAGATTTCCGCAACATAGGCAGAGCTGTTCAGCGCCAAAGCTATAACACCCGGAATAAATCGCGTAGAATCAATAAATCCGAAAATCAGAAATTTCGGCACGATAATATAGTTAAAAACGCCGTAATAAATAATAATCAGCTGCACCAGCATCGGTGTCGAACGAAAGATCGCAATGTAAGCCCCCGAAAGCCACCGAACCGGTGTGTTTTTGCTGAGTCTCATCGTCGCTAAAAGCAGCGCCGGAAGCACCGCCAGCAGTACAGATACAACAGAAAGAATCAGGGTGTATTCCACACCCTGAATCACTGCATATCCATACTTTGGTAAAAACTTAAAGTTAAAAAACGCATATGCGGGTGTGTCTGTAAAAAGACTTTGCCACCAATCCCAAAACATAGATAAATTCCTTTCCACTAATCAGCAATTATTCATAAGCTGCAAGCTTTTTTATTATTCCGTCGTCTATTCCTCAGCTGTAACTTCCTGCATTACATCTGCTAAAGCCTCTGCATTTGCCTTGAACTCTTCAATCTTGTTTTCTTCTGTCAGTTTTGCAATCGCTTCATTAATCTTAGGAAGCAGTTCCTTCGGGTCGCCCTTTGCAACTGCTACACAAACCTCTGCGGAGGAGCCGAGCTCATCAAAAGTCATTGCCACAAGATCGTCGTTGGTTGCCTGATACTGCTGTGCTACGGAACCATCTACGAGGATTGCATCAACCTTTCCGTATGAAAGCTCTTTGATAAGGTCAAGTACGCTCTGAAGAGAAACAGCGTTTACATTCGGAATCGCTTCGACCATTTCCAACTTTGTTGTTGCAGTCTGAGCACCGATTGTCTTTCCTTCAAAATCAGCATAGCTCTTATACTGGTCTGCATTTTCCTTCTTAACGAGGAAGTGCGGAGCCGGTTCTGTCAGATAAGGCTCGGAGAAGTCCGCAGATTCTTTTCTCTTTTCGGTTGCTTCGATATCTGCAAGTACGATGTCAAACTGTCCTTTTCCGAGTGCTGTGAGCAGATTGTTGAAGGACATATTTTCTGTCTGAAGTTCTACGCCCATGTAATCTGCGATGTACTGTGCAACTTCCACATCGATGCCGCCGTAAACCATTTCGCCGTTTTCATCCGGATACATGAATTCAAATGGTGCATAGTCTGCAGATGTTCCGAATACAAGGGTTGTCATTTCTTCGCCTTGATTATCCGTATTCGCCTCGTTGCCACCGCAAGCGGTAAGCGTGCAGAGTGTTAAAATCATAATAAGTGATACTGCTAAAATTTTCTTAAGTGTTTTTGAGTTTTTCATTTTTTCTTCGTCCTTTCTAAATTTGTATCTTACCCTTATTTGGCAAAAACATGAACGTGTTCTTGTCAAATAAGGGTATCTGCATTTTCGTGCTGTTTTCTAACAACATGGCTAAGTATACACTATAATGAATAAAAATGCAATGTCTTTTTTGATTTTTTTATAAAAAAATTATGT
>CABQMM010000177.1 GCA_902465215.1 uncultured Bacillota bacterium | reverse complement strand
GAGGCTGCTCATTTAGTTTTCCTCCTCTCTGTCGCTGACCCAGCCCAAGTAAAAATGGATATATTTTTGACAAGAAACGCTTTTGATTTCGGCACGAACAACAGCCATTATTTCACGGAAGTTTCTGTGGCCGCCAGTGATGGGAAGACCAGCGGTAGCAAATGCCTGTGCGAGCTTCTTATCGGAAGCGAATACGGATTCACTCACAGTAAACGTACGACCGCTCCGGAACGTCAGACATATCATGTTTTCGCGTTCAAATAAGGCATGAAAACAGAGGTATTCTGCCGTGCTGAGCTGATCGGCAAAAACCTGAATAGGCGTACCCCGGCTGGAGATGATGTACGAAGCACCGTATTGTTTGACCAGACCAGACACCGCTTCAAGCTGGTTTTCACGAAATTTCAGCGTTGCCTGCGTTTTCCCAGCTTCATATGCCCACGCCTCAATCTGTTCGGTCATAAACCGTAAATCCACAGGAGGTGGATAGGGAATGTACTGAGGTGCGGGGGAAACGTTTGGATTGTAATTCTGGATATTGTTCATTGAATTCACCCTTTTTGAAAGCATTATCGCTGGCCAGCACCTGAAGTATACTAGAAAGTCCCGTGTTTCGCAGCAGCAGAACATGTCAATTATTCGAGAATTTTTTGACATGTTTGTGCCACCTACATGTTGAGTGATGCCGCATGATTCAACTATGCCAAAAACGGTCTGAACGCTTTTACGCATTCAGACCGTTTTCGTGTTTATTGCGGCACTATTAACTGTTTTTAATTTTTCCCATTTCCGCAGAGATTGACTGATAAACTTCAGTAAATATCTTCGACTTAAAATCTCTGCACCGCGGAATGTCCGGGCGCTTCAGTTTTTCGCGGCATGTTTCCTTGGCTTTTAAAAGATCCCTACTGTAAGCACAAATTCTTTCAAGGTAAAAAGCCACATTGGGATGCTCTGGATTGCAGAAAATTGCGAAGCTAGTTGGGGTAATCGGCTCAGATTCTTTGTCCTTGCATACTTTCGGATACACTTTATCAACGGGGGAAAGTGGGTGCGGATCAAGGAACCGGATTGGGTAACGCATCTGAAAAAAAGCTGAAATGTACTCGTCTGGGAGCGGCCGCGATGGCTTTCGTAAGATATCACGTAGAAATAAGGCGAGTTGTGCAACCCATGCTTCGATTTTTTTATACTGTGTTTGAGTATCTGCATCCTCCCAGCCGGAGTTCATTTGATCCGTAAAAAGATTGAGCAAAGCATATATAAACGTTCTTGCGATGGCAATACGAAAATAAATTGCGTTGGTCTTCAGCAAATCTGGGAGCAGCCTTTGCTTCAATTCAAATAACGTGATGTTATAAAATACCATGTTCCCATTTCCGTGCTTCTTATCCAGCTTCAGGAAATCTGCCAAGGCAGCAGAAATTTCGATTGCCAAGTTTAATGCGGATTCGCGTTCGTAAAACATATAATCACGCAGTTCAAGGTCAGAGATTGGCCTATCCTCTGGCACTGCAAGCCATTCAAGTTTGGGCTCACTATGAACGTGTGTATATTTCTTATAAACCATTTCCGCATGAGCGCGCGCCGCGACAAAATTTGTCTTAAAAAAATAATCAGCACCGCAATTTTCAATCTGAATCCCGTCTTTGGCACTGGGCTTTGGGTGCTTCTTTTTGTGGCTGCTTGCTCTGCTCCGGTAGTTCTCCCACATATCATAAAACTCTTCAGACACAGGGGCTCTGTTTTCACCAGAAGAACGCTCATTGCCCATGCCATACCAATTGATAAGATCAAAGTCTACAATCCAAAACCAATCGATTGGAAACATCTTGATTTCTTTATCTGAACCGTCGTCAGCGGTAATAATTATTTTATCAACTCCAGGTAATGAAGTTTCAATGTAGCGTGTTGTATCAATTAGAGCACGTAGAATATTATCGACTTCACCTGTTTTGCCTGCACAACGATAGCCATGTGCAAAGTACGCTACGCCTTTCTCTTCATCGTTAAATGCATCTCTGCTATATGCTTTATAGGGTTCTGTTTCCAGCCCTTTTGCTGTGTACTTCATATCGTGCACCTCCTGTGAATGTCATGAATTTGTGCTCTTCATCATTGTCAGAATACTCCATTTTCATTAAAACGTCAATTGGAACCCAGAGAAGATTCCCGGATTACAAAGAAACGGATTGCTCCAAGTGCTGGCACATTCCTAGTTTTTTCATGAAGGCAAAAGAAAATTGCGTCTGGAACAGCAAAATTTTGATGGCTGCTTTCAAAATATAGGATTGTAATGCTAATGAAGGCAAAAAGCGCCGCAAAGTGACGAGGGTGTTGCAAATAGCGGCAACAAATGGCAGAAAATCCGTGTTAATGTTTAACAAGGAACGAACACAATAGTAGGACTCAGAGGAAGCGTCATACCAAACGCTTCCTCTGGCGAAAGTGTACAGTACCCACAATAAAGCAAAAAAAGAGGTTCGCATATATGAAAATGAAAGAAAGTAAAACAACTATGATATCTATAAAATATACACAGCAGGATAAAGAATATTTGCTTGCTGAGGCTCAAAAGGCAGGATGCTCTTTGAGCGAGTACATTCGCGAAAAATCCTTACAGGGTGATGCAATTCTACTCAAAAAGCACGATCAGATTTTTTACCGTCAATTGTGCAGACATAACATGATTTTGAAGGATGCAGGACTTTCTGCGGAGCAGCAAGCGTCCTTTGAAGCATGGGAGGTAGCAACATGGCAGTCCTTAAAATAAAGTCCGTTCCGCAGAAATATACAGACGAGCTTGCTTACCAGCAGCTTCTGGATTACATCATGCGGCCAGATAAAACGCCGGATCACTATATCGGCGGATTCGCAGTGCATCCACAATATGCAGCGGAGGAAATGCAGTTGGTCTCTCAGGCATACCATCAGAATCGCGGGGTTCGTCTCCGCCACTGGATCATCAGTTTTGAGAAGCATGAGCTTGCAGACGCTTGGCACACAAATCAGTTTGCGCAGATGGCGTGCAGATTTTATGCAGATACATATCAAATCGTCTATTCCGTCCATGAAGATGCCGGGCATTTGCATATTCATTTTGTAATGAATATGATTTCCTATCAAAATGGAAAGCGATACTCCGGACAGAAGAAAGATTTTTACGACTATCTGAAATATCTTCAAGAAATCGCAGATTTGTTTGGCACATATATCATTCGCGTCAAGGACGATTCATCCAGCCAGAATACTTCACCTTTTGCCGCAAATGGCAGGCTGCGGCCTTTGGGCAAAAGATAGGCGTGTGTTCTCCCATGAAGGTGGAGGTGCTCACACTGACCGTCTGTAATCAGCAGAATCGGAGCATCTTTTGGGAAATCTTCTGCGCGCTCCAGCAAGTCGATTCCCGTCTGTAGCTGTGTACCTCCCCGTTCCTGCACATGGGCGGCTTCTGCAAGGCTGTCCGGACGCACGACGCCCTGATCGTAGGCTGCTGCATCGCAGAATACCAGCCGAACAGCGTGAACATTCCGCGCCGCACTGTAGCTGGAAATCGCGCCCAAGGCTGCGGCAAGGAGCGAACGCGGCATAGAACCGGAGGTATCCAGCACAACGCCGAACGTTTTTTCTTCCTGCGGCTCCAGCAGATGCAGCCACGCCGGTCTTGGAATATCCGGTGTCGCACTCTGCCTGCGGCTTATTCTGGAATAGGAGCGGTGCAGTTGCTCTGTCGGAAAATGCTGCACGAACCATGTGCCGAGCCTGACATCCCAGGCAATCGGTGGAACAAAAAGCGCATGGATCTCTTCGATCAGTCCGGCTGGCAGGAATCCGCGGCTGCTGCTTTCGTGATATTGAAGCCCACGCTGCAATGCGCGCCGGTAAAAGTCGTCCATTTGCTCTGCATTCTGCGCGGTGCCGTCCTGCCCATAAACAAGATCGCCGGAGCGCAGCTTTTCATAGCGGCGCAGCTCCGGCAGCAAGCGGTCATAGACGGCCTCTGCGGACAGACCATGAAACTGCGCATCATACAATGCGCCATTTGGC
>CABQMM010000176.1 GCA_902465215.1 uncultured Bacillota bacterium | reverse complement strand
TTCTTTTCCAGCTTACGCCTGATATTCGCCATATTTACGCGCAAAATCCGATTGTTATCATCCGCATAAGGTCCCCATACCTGGTCAATCAGCGTATCATAAGTCATAACCTTGCCGGAGTTTTTCGCCAGCAAAGACACGATTTTATACTCAACTCTTGTCAGATGAACCTCTGCTCCGTCGACACTCACAAGTCTTTTTTCGAAGTCGATTACCAGTCCACCTGCAGAATACGGTCGATTGCTGTTGGTTGGATCATCTGCCAGCCTGTTATTATGGCGGATAGCCGTGCGGATGCGGGCAAGCAGTTCAAATGTTCCAAAAGGCTTGGTAATATAATCGTCCGCTCCCGCATCAAGTGCCGCAACCTTTTCCTTTTCCTGCGTTCTCGCAGAAATTACAATTATTGGAAGGCTGGACCACTCTCTTGTTTTTTTAATGACTTCCAGTCCATCCATGTCCGGAAGCCCTAAATCCAGCAGCACCAGATCAGGGAGGGAAGAGGTAATCATCGTCAGTCCGTCTTTTCCGTTATGTGCTGTCGTGACCTTATAGTCATGAGAATGCAATGTTTTGCTGATAAAATCACAAATACTCTTCTCATCTTCAATGATTAATATGGAAACTTTCTGATACATTCTTTACTCCTCCTGTTCTTTCGGAAGCGAGAAACAGAACTCCGCTCCGTCCTGGTGATTAAGTGCTACAATTTTACCACCGTGCGCCTTTACAATAGTTTTACATATGGACAAACCGATCCCCATTCCTTTGTATCCGTCAGGTTTAACCTCATTCGGGCGATAGCCTTCCCCGTCAAAGATTGTGATAAGCCGGCTCTCGTCAATGCCTACGCCATAATCCCGAATATGAAAATTTACCTGTTCTTCGTCTTCGTCGATTGTCAGTTCCAGCGGTTTTTTGCTTCCTGCATGCATCTGCGCATTTTGCAAAATGTTAATAATAACCTGCTGAATCAGCATTGCATCCATCATTACCATGACAACATCGTCCGGTACTTTCACGCGCACTTCTGCTTCCGGAAAGCGCTTACGAAAATGAATCACCGCTGCCGAAGCAACCTCGTCGACCGCTTCCAGCGATTTCGCCACTGATGCAGTCTCATTGTTGATACGGGTTACCGACAAAAGATTCTCCACCATGCTCAGCAGCCAATTTGCGTCATTATTTATATATTCCACCAAATCGCGTTTTTCCTCTTCGGTAAGCTTGTCTCCCATTTCAAGGTAAGAAGAACTGTTGCCGATAATACCCGTCAGCGGTGTCCGCAAATCATGTGACACTGCTCGCAAAAGGTTCGCCCGCATCTTTTCCTTCTGCGCCTCCATGAGCTCTTTTTCCTGCTCCGCAAGCTGTTTTGCCTGCTCCTTCATGTTTGTACTCATCGCCGAAGTAATAATTGCGATTGCAAACATTCCTAAAAATGTAACTTGATATCCTTCGATTGAGAAGTTAAAATTCTGGTACGGATAAGTAAAGAAAAAGTTTACGCTAAGCACGCTCATTATCGCAAAAAGCATTCCGTAAATGTAGCCGTTTGTGTACCTTGTAATGATAAAAACGCCCAAAGTATACAGCATCGCAATGTTAAGCGATGGGTCGGATGCCGTATGCTTAAAGAAAAAGGATGCCACAGTAGTAATTGTGAAGACACCCGCACAAAGCAGCATATCCCGTTTATGACTGGCAACCAACACTTTTTTTTCATTCATTAAGGTTTCATTCCTATCTAAATTTTCTTTACTTTCCCTCTTCATTTCGGCTGTACTTTCCATAACACTTCTCCTATATAATATATCAAATACATGCTAAAATGTCGCTAATCTTGTCTTTTCGTTTCGTCTTATGCCAAAATCTGTGTTTTCTTGTAAAATCCTTAAGCTTATTTTACCGCAACGTCGCAGCGAATTCCAGTACTTTCTCCTCTTTTCTTATGTAAACTTTCCCTTGCCGCCTCGCAAATTTTACGCGCAGGTCTCACATTCTTGTATTTGGCTGCATAAAATAAAGCATATCTTTACAGAAAGGGGTATCAGTTTTGATAAGAGATCCATATATAGGCATGCCGATTCGCATGAATGGGCATTGTGCAGCAGCGCCGGAGCGGCCGCCTGCACAGAATCCCGAAATGCCCGGAGGCGGCAGCGGCGCGGGCAATCAGGGAGGAACGAGCGGTTCCGGTAGTTCGAGCGGTTCCGGCAGTTCGGGCGGTTCCGGTGGAAATACAGGTACCGGAAACGGCAATCGTCCGGGAAGCGGGGAAACTCAGCCGGGAAACGCTTCTGGTTTTGACGCCATGTATTTAGGCAGTCTTCCGATTGCCATGGCATATACGCCGATGCAGCAGTGGAAAACCACTTACTCCGCAGAAAAAGGTCTTTCCCGCGGAACGATCTTCCCGGAACTCGACCTTCCGTTTGAAGGCAGAACGGTTTTGACGGAACAGACGAGAGGGGGACGAAGATAATGGATAGACAGGAATTATTCAATAAGGTTGAGGCGGTCGGCTTCGCGCTTTACGACACCGCGCTCTTCCTCGACTCTCACCCGACAAATCAGATGGCGCTTGACTTTTTCCGCGACAACCAGGCAATGTATATGCAGTATCGCGATGAATATGAAAAGAACTACGGTCCTTTGACCTTCTACGGTGTCGACACCTCAAAGGGCTGGACTTGGACACAGGGCCCGTGGCCTTGGGAAGTGGAGGCATAGCATGTGGAATTATGAAAAAAGACTTCAGTACCCTGTAAACATCAAAAATCCGAACCCGGCACTAGCGAAGTTCATCATAAGCCAGTATGGTGGCCCTGATGGCGAGATCGGTGCTTCCCTTCGCTATCTCTCCCAGCGCTACAGCATGCCTTACCGCAGCGTTGCCGGAATCCTTACGGACGTCGGCACGGAAGAAATCGGGCATTTAGAGATGGTTGCGACCATCGTTCATCAGCTTACCCGCAACATGACCATGGAGCAAATTAAAGAGGCGGGCTTTGAAACGTATTTTGTGGACCATACCGCAGGCGTATACGCGCAGGCAGCGGCAGGCTTCCCGTTCGACGCCCTCTGCTTTGCTTCCAAGGGCGATGCCATCACTGACCTCACGGAAAACATGGCTGCCGAGCAAAAAGCCCGCACGACCTACGACAACATCATCCGTCTTTGCGACGACCCGGATGTCCTCGACCCAATCCGCTTCCTGCGTGAGCGCGAAGTCGTGCACTATCAGCGTTTTGGCGAAGGGCTGCGAATCGTTCAGGATAATCTCAACTCCAAAAACTTCTACGCAATCAATCCGGAATTCGACATGTAACAGCACCGCCAAAGGCCGGAGCCCGAAAATCAGTCAACAAAAAACGCAGGGCCGTATTATAGCATCATACGCTCTGCGTTTCTGTTGTTATATTCTCTTTCCAATCTTCTCGCCCATGCGGACCTTTGTTTCGATGCCTTCTCTGCTGTTTGCCAGAATATCCTCATCCACCTGCAGAACATCTTTCTTGACGCAGAGAATAACCGTAGAGCCGCCGAACTCGAATCGGCCCTTTTCCTGCCCGCGTTTAAAAGAAAATCCGCCGTACTTGTGGTAGTTTACGATTTTACCGACCATGAGAGCTCCGACTTCCATGTGCAGCAGCTTCCCGAAGTTTTCAGTCTCGAGCGCGCAATAGCAACGGCTGTTTTCCTTATAGATTGGAAAAATTTGTCCCGCAAACGGGTTCACCGTATGAAAAACGCCCTCGATATAGGTATCTCCGCTTTTAACACCGCTGTCTGCATAGCAGTATCGATGATAATCATCTACCGTAAGCCGAAACAGCAGGAGAAGTCCGCCGCGATATTCGTCCGCCAGCGCATTGTTCCGCAAAAGGCTGTCCATCGTATATTTCGTGTTCTTTATATGAAAGGTCGCGCCGTCGCAAATCTCATGCACCGTCAGGCGGCTGTCACATGGGGCTATAAAGCTAACCGGCGTCTGTTCCACCGGGCGCATGCCTTCTTTGATTTTTCTCGTAAAAAAGTCATTGTATG
>CABQMM010000175.1 GCA_902465215.1 uncultured Bacillota bacterium | reverse complement strand
TAGTCGTTCTCCTTTATCTGAGATTTTGCAAATTCTCTTGCCGCAAAATCTTATTCCAATGTCTTTAAATAATCTTCCAGTGCCTGCAGGCTTTCTTTCAGCTTAGCCTGATCGCGGAATGCACCATAGCCGACTCTGAATGTCTTCGGCATATCGAAATAGTCTCCCGGAACAGTCAAGATTCCATCCTTTTCCATCATATCTTTTGCCATAGCTTCTGAGTTAATATCGTAGTCATAGTCAATCAAACAGGTTGTGCCCTTCGGCTCTGCAATCAGCTTTAAGTGCGGCTGTTTTGCCACCCATTCTTTTACGATTTCTCTGTTCGGAATTAAGATTTTTCTCGCTCTTTCCCAAACCTTTTCATAGTTTTCGAGTGCGATGGAAGCGATGAGCTCGTCGAAGATACCGCAGCAGATTGTATTGTAGGATCTTCTTGTTTTGATAATTTCATACATTTCCTTATCTCTGCATACGATCCAGCCGATTCTGGAGCCTGCCATGGAGAACATCTTGGACATACTGGAAACCGAGATTGCTTTCTTGTATCCGTAGTCTAAAATAGACGGCATATAGGTTTCGTCCACGCCTCTGTACATTTCGTCGCAAATAATCCATGCGTCGTTTTTCTCTGCGATTGCAATCAGCTTTTTCAGACCATCTTCGTATAAAGTAATACCGATTGGATTGTTCGGGTTGGTCAGGATAATTACCTTCGTGTTGGCATCGCAGGCTGCGTCAAGTTCATCAAAATTCAGCACATAATCGTCTTCTGCTTTGAGCTGCACGATTCTCGTTTCAATGACGAGTCCCTTCGGAATGTCATAATGCTGCTGGTAGGACGGTTTGATAACAACACAGTTGTCGCCGTGCTCTAATACACTTGTAATTGCAAGGTCGTTCGCACCTGTTCCGCCGATAACCATCATAACCTCATCCGGTGATAAGTCTGCTTTCGGATAAAGGCCGGTGACCGCTGCTTTAACGCGAGGGGAGCCTGTTGCGTCTCCGTGATGATAGTGCAGGCTGAAATTTCTCATTTCCTCTAAGAAAGCATCTAAGTCCTGTCCTGTGCAGTCAAATAATTCTTTCATTGTGAATGCGCTTACGCAGCTGGAACCAAGATTGTACTTTGCCAGCGAATCCATTGGATTTAACCATTCCTCTACTCCAAACCATGCTAATTTCATTTTGTTTCTCCTTTCATTATACCTTATTGATTTTTTGATTTATATAAGTTTTTTTAAATGTTCATTTCGAATCCGACGCCGGCTTCTCTTGCCCGTTTGATTGCTGCCTTTGCGGTCACAAGGTCTAAGATATATAAGCCGGTTGCGTCAAATAAAGTTGTCTGCTCATCGTTTTCTCTTCCCGGAATCTTTCCTGCGATTAAATCTCCGATTTCGCCTGCGATGTCTGCTTCCGCAATCACACCTTCCTTCAGAGGAATTTCGATTTCTCCTACGCGGATGCACTGCGCCTTATCGTCTGTAAAGATTCTGGCGCCTTTGGAAATTGTGCTTTCGATTTCCTGCTTGGTTTCCATATCAGAACCTAAACAGGAAAGATGTGTTCCCGGCTTCAGCCATTCTTTTTTAATCAGAGGCTTTCTGGACGGTGTAACGGTAATAATCGCATCGCTTTGGCGAACCGCTGTCTCAATGGATTCTACTGCGATAAATTTTGTCTTTACCGTCTCAAAGTGGAATTCGGACTTTAATTGTTCTTCTATTTTTCCTGCAAAATCCACAGCCGCATCATAGCTGAGCGGGTCAACGATGTATACCGTTTCAATTTCCGGACGAAGCAAAAGCGTTGCCGCAATCTGGAACGGAGCCTGTTTGCCTGCTCCCAGAATCATCAATGACTTTGCGTCCTTTCTTGCAAGAAGGTCCACACCGAGCGCACCTGCTGCTCCTGTACGCATGCAGGTGATATAGGACGCATCTAAAATTCCGATTGGAATTCCGGTGTTGGAATCGTATACCATCATGATTCCGTTGAACGGAGGCAGTCCTTTTTCGCGGTTTTCCGGGAAATTGTTCAGCATTTTCAGTCCGTGAAGCTGTTCGCCTTTGATATATCCCGAACGAATATCCATAGCTGCGTGTTCTTCTTTAAATTCATAGTTTACAAGCGGCCAGATAACAGCTTTTCCCTCCGATTTCAGCTTGTACACATTGCGTACTGCATCAATCGTTTCGCGCATGTCGATTACGCTCATAACTTCCTGTCTTGTTAAAATCAGACTTCCCATAAATTATTCTCCTTTCTATTTATCATCAGCAATTTTTACTGCCGCTCGCGAGTTCCAGGTTTCCTTTCCTGCAAGCAGCGTCTTTTCAACTTTAATCTTTAATATTTCATCCACAGGTGTGTGGAAAATATCTTTATCCAGTATCGTCACATCCGCAAATTTTCCGACTTCTATCGTTCCTATCAGCTCTTCGTCGCCTGTTGCATAAGGAATATTCTTGCTGAAAATGCATACCGCCTCGTAGATGCTGAGCCTTTCCTTTGGATTTGGATGCACCAGGCAGTTGTAGATTCCGACAAATGGATTGAAGGTTTCTACTGGGCTGTCGGAACCTCCGGTCAGCAGAAGTCCGTTTGTCTGATAGGTTTTCCACGGATATGCATGCTGAAATCTTTCCGGCCCGATACGCTCCATAATCCAGTGCCGATCGGACTGCATGAAAGACGGCTGTATATCGATAATCAGCGGAAGCTTTTTCATCCTTTCAATCAGCTCAGGGGTTGACATCTGCGCGTGAATCAGGCGGAACGGGCGTCTTTTTGCAATTTCTTCGTCTGTTTGTCCCTCTTCTTTCAGCCTTCTTACGGTCTCTTCCATCGCTGAAATGACCATGTCCATCGCCTTATCGCCGATTGCGTGAACGGCGCTCTGAATCCGCTTTTCAGCAGCCGCATACATTTTCTTTTCGAGCGACTTTCTATCTTCCACGATGATTCCCTCTGCATCCGGGTCGTCCGTGTAAGGCTGCATCAGCGCCGCGCTTCTGGAGCCCAGACTCCCGTCGCAAAACAGCTTATAGCCTCCCATCTTCGTCTTCCGGTATGGATTGTTGGCATCACTTTTCTCCGGCAGATTTTCTTTCAGGCTTTCAAAGCGGTCTGAATAAATTGCAACGCGTATCGGCAGTAGGTTCTGCTCATCCAGCCGGTTATAAACCTCGATGTCCTCAATGTACTTCCAGATTTCTGCTGCATAGGTATGCATCATCGTGATTCCCATCGACGCCATTTTCTTCAGTTCCTGTGCCATCAGCTTCTCTTTCAGCTCTTCGTCATTCAGAGCATCCGGAATAATTTCATCGAAGATTTTGGTTAGCTGTTCTCTGAGAACCCCATTCGGTGTTCCGTCTGCTTCTCTGTCCACGGAGCCGCCCGCATCTGCCACATAGTCTTTATCCACACCTGCAGCCTCAAGCGCCATGCTGTTTGCAACCGCCGTGTGCAGGCAGACACGTTTTATGACAATCGGATGGTCTTTGCTGATTTCATCCAGTTCCCATCTTGTCGGAAGCTCATCTTCGCAGTCCGTCCACTTCGTCTGGTCAAAGTTCGCGCCGCGAATCCATTCGCCCTTCGGCGTCTGCTGCGCCCTTTCCTTCAGCTTCGCAAAGGCTTCCTTTTTCGATGTGCAATCCGCCAGATTCACCTGTGTCAGCGTCTGGCAGTATGCGTAAAAGTGCAGATGACTGTCTCCCATTCCCGGTATCATGGTACTGCCGTTCAAATCAAAGGTTTCAGCAGCCGCCTGCGCCTCAGCTTCCTTGTCGTTTCCGACGAAAGCAATCTTTCCGTCTTTGATTCCGACTGCGCTGAAGCATTCTCCCTCTTCTCGCAAAGTATATATTTTGCCGTTCTTATAGAGTGTGTCTAACATTTTTCCACCTCTCTTTTGTTTGATATTTAACTTACACCCTAATTATAGCGGGCTGGTTTTGTACGGAAAATAAGACAAAATCTAAACTTAGAATTCGTGATTTTGGAAAAAATACAAAACCCTCGCAGGAAATTTGTTTTCCC
>CABQMM010000174.1 GCA_902465215.1 uncultured Bacillota bacterium | reverse complement strand
ATCTGTTTTTACCTCAATTCCGGTTGAAAGAATCGCATCAATATCCCACTGCAGCCGCTCTCTCGGCAGTCTGTAATTCGGAATGCCGTAACGGAGCATGCCGCCGAGCTGCGCTCTCTTTTCATATACGGTTACCTTATGTCCCATGATGGAAAGGAAATATGCCGCGCTTAAGCCTGACGGACCGCCTCCGATGACTGCGATTTTCTTGTTCGTGCTGTCCATCTTTTCCGGAACCGGAACATCACCGCAGTTGTCAACTGCATAACGCTTCAGCCCTCTGATGTTTACCGGCGCGTCGATAAGGGTTCTTCTGCATCTGTGCTCGCAAGGATGTTCGCAAATCAAAGCGCAGACAGTCGGAAACGGATTGTCCTTTCGGATTAGTCTGACCGCATCCGAATATCTTTCGCTTCTGAGAAGCGCCACATATCCCGGCACATCCACGCCCGCAGGACACATCGCCACGCAAGGCACCGGCTGCGCCTGATTGCGGATTCTATCGGTGCAGGTATGATTCAGAATATGGGACTCAAAGTCCTCTCTATATCCTTTCAGCCCTCTGAGAACCATGTTTGCCGCTTCTGTTCCGATTGCACAGTCTGCGGATACGCTGATGGCTTCTGCGGTTCTTTCCAAAAGCTTCAGCTTGTCCATTTCGGTTTCATTATCAAGATCGACGATGTCATCAATGATATGCTGCAGCTGTCCGAGCCCGACACGGCACGGTACGCATTTGCCGCAGCTTTGCGAATGACATAAACGCAGGAATGAAGCCGTCAAGTCCACCGGGCACTGTCCCGGAGGGCTTGCAATAATTCTTCTTTCTAAATCTTTGTAAAGACCTTCTACGGTCTTTTGAGCAGTATCTCGTGATTTAATGTATAATCTATTCACTTGTTACCTCCTTATCTGTCTGCATAAGTTCTTCTGCTCCTATAACTTCTACATCTTTTTTTATTTTCAAATTAATGAATTGCCTATATTCTCCCTACCAATAATTCCAGCGCCAGCTTCGGCTCCAGAAGCCCTGTTTTGACATTTCTGTCTATTTCATAAAGTCTGCACAAAATTTCTTTTAACTTTTGTTTTGTGAACTTATCCGCAAAAGCCATCGCTTTTTTTACACGAAATTCATGAATCTTCATTATTTTAACGATTTCGGCTGCTGATGCGCCGTCCTCCTTAAACTCCTTCACCTCTAAAATCAGTTCAAACTGGCTGACTAAAAGCCCGGTTACTGCAAAAACATCGCTTCCTGCATTCAATATATTATGCATGAGCAGGAATGCTGCTTCTTTTTTCTTATTCGCCGCAGCGTCCAAAAAATTAAATACAAAGGTGTCCATGTCTCCGTTCAGCGTCTCCGAAATATCTTCCCTGCAAATCTGCTGTCCGTCGCTGTGGTCGATAATTTTCTTAATATCGTTTTCCAGATTGAAAATCCGGTATTCGGTTTCTTTGTTGAAATATCCGGTTTCATCAATCAGATAGCGAAGCAAATCTCTCTTTATCTGCACACCCGCACTGCGGAAGCGTTTCTCCGCAAAAGCCGCAAGCTGCGAATAGTCGAGCTTATCAAAATTGTAGATTTGTGCTGTCTTTTTTAGACCTTTCACAACTTCGCTCTTATCCTCTGGCTGCTCGCACGAAAGAATCAAAATTGTTCCTTCATTGGGACTTGCTGCATAAGAAAGCAGTTTTTCCTTGTCGGATGCCGTAAATCCCTTCGGATTAGCGGACTTCAGAAGCGCATGATTCTTCACCCATACAACTCTTCTTTCCGAAAACATCGGAAAGGTATCGCAAGCCTCCACAATCGCACTGACTTCCGCATTTTCATCGTCGATTTTGACGAAATCAAATGCAAGTGCGCCCGGATTCACATATTTTTTTACAAGCGAATTCGCCGCCCACTCTGTTAAATACTGCTCGACGCCGTACATGAAGAGGACGGACGAAAAATCATTATTTTTCAAATCCGCACCGAATTTTTTATATGCGTGTTCCTTTTGTTTTCGTTCTGTTTTTGCTGTCATAATAAATCACCAATTTATATTATACCTGTTTTTTTGCCATCTTTCAATTATTTTAATATGTATACACATTCACAAAACTGTATGAATCTGTATCTTACTTTTTTTAAACCGCAGACCAATTGCGCCGCTTCGGTCATTTCTCAAAATTATGCAGCTTTGTTTTTCCAGCCTTTCCAGTGTTTCTGCAGCGGGATGTCCATAGGTATTTTTTCCTACCTGTATGACCGCAATTTTCGGTGATATGCATTTCAGAAACTCTTCGCAAGTGCTGGTTTTGCTCCCGTGATGGCCGACCTTCAAAACATCTGCCCGCAGCCTGCCGCTGTCTCCATAATATCGAATCATTTCACGCTCTCCCTCAGAATCCAAATCACCCGTCACCAGAATCTTATATTTTCCGTAGTAAATCATAAAAACAGAACAGTTTTTATTTTCATCCTGCGCATTTTCTTCTTTGATCTCAAGCGGCCAAAGCGTTTCAATGCGTATATCTTGAGTGACTTTAAGTGTGCTGCCCGCTGTCATTTCCGTATACAGTCTGCCTACCCGCATACATTCCTGCAGCTCGGTCAGCCCTTTATAATGGTCTGTGTGCAGATGTGTGGCAAGCGCGGCATCAATTTTCCCGGTGCCATTTTTCAGAAGATATGGCTTGAGCGTTCGCTTTCCTGTGTTATACTCGATTTTTCCGCCGCCGTCAATCAGAATATTTTTTCTGCCTGCACGCAAGTGTATACAATCCCCCTGCCCCACATCCACGAAAACGATTTGATCGTGTGTGATTTCCGAATAAGAAAAGGCTTCCGCCCCCAAAGACAGGCTCAAAATCAGAAGAAAAGCTGCCCTGATCTTTTTCTTTTCCTTCCTGTGTCTGTAGATTAAAAAAGCCTCGGAAGCAAGGAAAAACAGGCTGCAGAGAAAGAATACCGTAATTCCTTTCGGCAGAGATGGCACATCGACGGAGGAAAAGCCGCCGAGGGTTGAAAGTCCGTTTACCTTCGTCAGCATCAGCGCGAAGCCCTCTGTGACAGCCCGAAGCGGCGCTGTGTATATGCCAATAATCGACGCGGTAAATCCAAGGAGCGCAATCGGTACGAAATAGCCGGTCAGAAAGATAATCGGAATATTGACTGCAAGACTTACAAGGGAAATATAATTGAACGCATCCGCCTGATAAAAAAGCAGTCCGAAGTTGACCGCGATTGCCGCCGCAAGGCTTTCGGGGATTTTTCGCGGAATTATCGGTCGGAAAAATGCAATCGAAGCAATCGCCAAAAAAGACATATGAAAACCGCTTCCGAAGATGACATAGGGATTCTGCGCAATCAAAATCAGCGCTGCCACGCTCATGCCCGTCAGCATATCATATCTTCGGTCGGTATACCTGCCGACCGTACTGATTCCAATCATTAGAATTGCCCGAAGCGCCGACGTGCTCCACATAGAGAGCGTGCCGTAAGTAAAAAGCATGGTCGCAAGAAGCAGAAGTGCAGCAAGACTTCTCCGCTTTCCTGCAATTTTCTTATAGATTCCGTATAAAATGCCGACATGCAGCCCGCTCACCGCCAAAATATGTGCGGTTCCGTTGCTGCGGAACTCATCGTAAACCTCTTCTTGTAAATAGGTTGTATCGCCGAACAGCACCCCTGCCACAATTCCCTTTGCTTCTTCTCCCGTGCCGCTTAAGAATTCACTTCGCGCCTTATATAAAAATCTCTCATATTTTTCCTTTGGTGTATAAGCAGCCTGCAGCAGACGCAGACTATTCACAGATGCGGTTTTGCCAATGCCGCAGCTTTTCAGATAGTCCCGGTAATTGAAGCAGTGCGGGTTTTGTGCGGGCTGCGCATCGCAAAGCTTTGCGCGAAATGCAATTACTGTATTCAACAGTTCTTCTGCGCAAGACACTTCCCCGCGGTATGACAGCAGCACATCTTCGCGGAAGGAAACCTCAGCGCCGTTGCGCTTCAGCAGCTTGACCCGAAGTGAATATTTATCCGATTTTTCCTGAATGCGGACAATTTTGCCGATATACTCGACTTCCTTTTCATC
>CABQMM010000173.1 GCA_902465215.1 uncultured Bacillota bacterium | reverse complement strand
CCCGAAAGCGGATAAGTTCATCGAAGAACTTTGCAAATACCATGTGAGCGGGACGCTGAAGGTGGCGCCGGAGCATATCGCGCCGCAGGTGCTCTACTATATGAGAAAACCGTCTGCAGATGTATTTCTGGCTTTTGATAAGAAATATAAGCGGGCGAATAAACAGCTTGGCTTGAAGCAGTATTTAATTCCGTATCTGATTTCCAGCCATCCGGGCAGCACGCTCGATGATGCGGTTGAGCTTGCACTTTTTCTGAAGGAATACGGCTTCGTGCCGGATCAGGTGCAGGACTTTTATCCGACGCCGGGGACGCTGGCGACCTGTATGTACTACACGGAGCTTGACCCGTTCACCATGCAGCCGGTTTATGTGGCAAAGAATATGGAAGAAAAGAAAATGCAGCGCGCTTTGATACACTATAACAAGAGGGAAAACGCTGAAACCGTGCGCAAGGCTTTAAAAAAGGCAGGCAGAGTTGACTTGATACCGTATCTGCTATATAATAACAAAAAACATAGTTATTAATACTAGATGTATTTGGCATAAGAGAGGAAATGGAAATGAGCAGAAAAAAACGCTATATCAATAACGGAAAAACGATAAAGGAAATGCTGAACCTTGTCGTGAAGAAATTCCCGGGGGAACCGGCATTTAAAAGAAAAGAACAGGGGAAAATACGCAAAATCTCTTTCTTCGAGCTGCTTACGGAAGTACGCAACCTCGGAACCGCGCTTTATGAAGACGGACTGGGAAAAGAACGCGTTGCGATTATCGGCGAAAACTCTTATCCGTGGTTTCAGGTCTTCCTGTCGATTGTGTGTGGGGGCGGCGTAGCCGTACCGCTTGATAAAGGCTTTACAGCGACAGAGCTTCGCAGCTGCCTTGAGCGAAGCGGTGCCAAAGCAATCTTCTGCGATAAGAAGCACGAACCTTTAGTTAAGGAAGCTTTGGCATTGAAGGAAGAGGGCAAAGAGGCTCTTGACATTAAGGTATATAAAATGACGGGCGAGGAAGAACGCCTGAGCGAAATGAAAAAAATCGGCGAGCAGGCGATTTTGAACGGAAGTACGGCGTTTTACGACGCACAGATGGAGGCGGATGATATGGCAGTGATTTTATTCACATCCGGAACGACTTCCATGTCGAAGGCGGTTATGCTCAGCCATAGGAATATTATGAGCAATATCACCGATATGCAGCATTACGAAAGGTTCTATGTGTCGGATGTCAACATGGCATTTCTTCCGCTTCATCACAGCTTCGGACTGGTCGGTGTGCTTGTTTTCATGGCATCCGCATCCTGCAGTGTGTTCTGCGACGGCCTGAAGTATATCAGCAAAAACTTAGCCGAATACGGTGTGACGGTTTTCGTCGGCGTACCGCTTTTGGTTGAAAATATGTATAAGAAAATATGGCAGAAAATCCGCAAAGACGGCATGGAAGGCAAGGTGAATTTCGGACTTTCCCTGACCAGAATCCCGGGTTTCAGAAGTGTCTGGATGCGCAGAAAAGTCTTCTCAAAGATTATCGAAGGCATGGGAGGTCACCTGCGCCTGATTATCTGCGGCGCGGCACCTTTGCTGAAAGAAACCGCCAAAGGTCTGAACGACTTCGGCATTGAAACGATTCAGGGTTACGGGCTCACGGAAACTTCTCCGGTAATTGCCGCAGAATGTCCCGAGGATTTGGCAGCGGGCTCCGTCGGAAGACCGATGCCGAGCATGCAGGTTGTCATCGAGGACAAGGACGAAAACGGAATCGGAGAAATCGTAGCCAAGGGACCGAATGTAATGCTCGGATATCTGAATCAGTCGGAAGAAACAGCAGCGGTAATACAGGACGGGTGGTTCCATACGGGCGACTTAGGAAAATTTGACGAAGCCGGACATTTATGGATTACAGGTCGAAAGAAAAATGTCATCGTTATGAAAAACGGAAAAAATGTTTTCCCTGAGGAAATCGAAAGCCTTTTGGAAGCCTTCCCATATGTGGCGGAAAGCCTTGTTTTCACGCGTGAAAAGCACAACGAACTGGTGCTTTGGGTGAAGATCGTCTACAAGCCGGAATATCTAGATGCAGAGGGCATTTCGTTTGCGGAACTTGCCGAAAGGGTAAGAAAGGATCTCACATCCGTAAATGATAAGCTTCCGAAATTCAAGAATCTGCACCACTTCCTTTTGACTGACGAGCCGATGATTAAGACGACCACGCAAAAGGTAAAACGAAATCCGGAAATCGAAAAGATCAATCAGGAGTGGCAGGAAGAACTCAGCTATAACAATACGATTTAATTGGACGGGAAAAATGAGCTTAATCAGTAGTTTTGCGAAAATTATAGAAGACAGCCGTAAAGAATATGAGCAGACGCAGCCCTCGGAGTTCATCCACTCCGAGGTTCTGCGTAATTTTTCATGCGCCGATAATCTTTCCGCATTCGGAGATAACGCAGGATTCATGAAATATCTCCTGGATGAGCGCGATATGCGAGGCAAAATAAAACTAATCTACATCGACCCGCCCTTTTTCAGCAAAGCGAACTATGAGGCAACGCTCCATGTCGCAGCCGAAACTGCCGCGAAATCGCGGAAGGTTAAACACCTGGCCTACGAGGATGTCTGGGAACAAGGCATGGAGCAGTATCTGAAAATGCTTTGCACGCGGCTCTTGTTCATGCGCGATCTGCTTGCAGACGACGGAACGATTTGGGTGCATCTAGACTGGCACAGCGTTCACTATGCCAAAATCCTTCTGGACGAGATTTTCAGCGACAAAAACTTCATCAACGAAATCATATGGCAGTATAAATCCGGCGGCAGCAGTAAACGCTATTTCGCGCGCAAGCACGACAACATCCTAGTTTACGGCAAAACCAAGAAGTATTATCTCAAGCTGCCGAAGGAAAAATCCTATAACCGCGGGCTTAAGCCTTACCACTTCAAAGGCGTGGAAGAATTCTGCGATGAAATCGGCTGGTACACGATGGTAAACATGAAGGATGTCTGGAAGATTGACATGGTAGGCCGCACCTCCGGCGAGCGCACGGGCTATGCGACCCAAAAACC
This sequence comes from uncultured Bacillota bacterium, assembly GCA_902465215.1. Taxonomy (GTDB): domain Bacteria; phylum Bacillota; class Clostridia; order Peptostreptococcales; family Anaerovoracaceae; genus CAG-238. Next base: position 1,035 of record CABQMM010000173.1, on the reverse strand, counting down.
GGAAGCCTTACTTTGCCGGATTATCGAAGCCGCAAGCTGCGAAGGCGACCTGGTTGCGGACTTCTTCTGCGGCAGCGGCACTTTGGCCGCCGCAGCATCGAAGCTCGGCCGAAAGTGGATCTGCAGCGACAGCGGTGCCGTGGCAATTGCCACCTGCCTGAAACGCTTTGTCGGCGAAGAAATGAAGTTTGATTTTATCATGCAGCCTGACAGGCAGGGCGAGATTGAAATCGCAGCAAGCACCAGCGACGAAAAAAACCTGCAGATGACACTTTTTCCGGAGAAAAAGTCCTATACGATTGAGATATAGGGTACGTCGACTTGGTTTTGCCCCTGAGCAGACTTGTATGGCCCTGCTTCGACCATGAGGAGTCTTACATTTATTGAAAAAATGTATATTTACACGAAATTCTTCAAAAAATGACACCCAATTCGTGTATTTTTGAATGTTTCACGGATGTTTCACGCGAAATCTTGTCGGTTCTCAAAATTTACATTTTTTTGAAGGTTGAAATTTCAACGATTTGAGGGTTTCCATTTTTTGAAAAATTGTGTCGGCAAAGAGATGCTTCCATTATATGGCAAAAAATACACGAAAAACAGCCAAAAAACTTCAATTTTTCGTGCAAATATACATTCCGGGCCACATGAAACCCTAACGCTGCAACCCTTCTGCAATTAATTACGAATCCAAGGATTTAAATATTTACTTTTCTCATAAAATATTGTATACTAAAGAAGTTGCAGGCGAAAATGCATGCAAAAAATACTTCGTAATATGGCTCCTTAGCTCAACGGATAGAGTAGTGCTCTCCGAAGGCATTGATCGGGGTTCGATTCCCCGAGGAGTCACCATAGCATCGAAAAAGACGGGTGCAAACCCGTCTTTTGCATTACAGCGCCTGTATATCCGCAATTAGCGCCTCAATTTCCTCTTCCGTTGTCGACCAGCTTGTGCAGAAGCGGACCTTCTTTCTGCCGTCTTCGAGCGTTCCCATGCCCTCGAAAATATACTTCTCGGCAAGCTTTTCCTCC